>DYPB01000321.1 GCA_020720185.1 Flavobacterium psychrophilum
CTTAAAAATGGCAATACAGGCGAAAACAATGGCATCGGTGAAGTATTCATTTCAAATTTTGATTTTGTATTTTCAATATTTGACGAAGAATATATCGTTAATGGTTGATTTATACGTAAATCGTATATTATATTTTTCTTTTTCCACGCATATCCAATTGTTAAGTTAGTTGTTAAGTTGTGCAAATCTGCCTTTGTATATTTGTTGTGATACAACCAATATCTTGCAAACCCACCAACATACCAACCGCTTTCGTTATGTTTGAAATAATCAAGAATAAAAAAGTTATAACCAAATTGGACTTGCGGTATCATATTGTAGTCGTTTGATTTTCCATAAGTTAATCTGGTTTCAATCGAATGATAATTTTTAAAATAGCCACCGCTTAGTGTTACGCCGTATTCTAAATTTGAAAACAACGGAACTAAAACATTTAATGCCGAAATATTTTTATTTATACCTGCTACCGGTGATAATAAATTGGTTGTCAAGTAATATGTTTTTTCTGTTGTTTGAGCATTTGTATTAATTACAATACTCATTATCAATAGTATAAATAATATCTTTTTCATTGTGTTTTGTTTATTTGTTAAAAATTCCAAGTTTACGATATACATAAGCATTATTTCCTGTGGCTCTTTCGCTAATCGTTCCTGCCGGATTTATAATATGAGAAAAGCCGGTATATTCAAAAATTCCTTCACTGCCGAAGCGGTTTGCAAAAACAATCCAAGTATTCATTTGTGTTCCAACATAACTAATATCGGCATTCATATCGGTTGAAGAAGTTAATGAATGTAAAATTACATCAACTTTTGCATCTGCAATTTCTTTTGTAATATTATTGCTTTGCATATCTGAACAAATGAACATCGCAATACGTATTCCGTCAATTTCTGTAACAACAAATTCTTCGCCTGCCGTCATTTTATTGTCTTCATCGGTTACATTCAAATTGCGTTTGCGATATTTTACCAACTCTCCATTAGGTCTGATTAATACTTGTGTATTGTAGATTTTATCGGTGCTTACATCAAGTTCTGATAATCCGAAAACTATTGTTACATTATTTACTGATGCAATATTTTTCACAAATTCGGTTGATGTTCCGGGAATAGTTTCACTCATTAATCGTTGATATTGGTCTTTGTTCTCTTCGTCCCAATACCATTCAAGAATTAATTCACCAAAAACAATCACCTGAATATCGGTATGTTCCGATTTGATTTTTTCTACCATTGTTTTAATGGTATTCAGGGTTACTTGTTTGTCTGTTTTGGACGGCTGTATGCTGACTGCCGCAACACTTAGATGTTTTGTTGCTTTGCTGTCATCATATTCAATTTTAGCACTATACATATCAATTGGTGAATAATCTAACCAATCTTTTTGACAACTAATCA
>DYPB01000322.1 GCA_020720185.1 Flavobacterium psychrophilum
CCGTTTAAATAAACATTTCCAGAAAAACTTCCTTTTACTGTTTTACCATCATAATAATCTATGGTTACTTTCATTATTTTTTGACAGGAGTAAGTTACACCGTTTGGAGTAAATGTGGCATTTTGATTATTATCGGTTGCACCAACAACAAAATCGATTGGAGTTCGATCTCCAATTTTGTTTGTGAAATTTTTATCGGAAATCCATTTGAATTTATAATTACTGATTGCAACAATTATGAAATCGGTTGTTGTAAATGTTTGTCCAAGCATAGTATAAGTTATTCGTCCTGAATTATTTTCGGGTGTCTTTGCATCTTTAGCTTCCTCATTTTTGGAACAAGAAAAAAGCACTACTACGATTAGTACTGAAAATAGTTTTATAAAAAAATGTCTCATAATATTAATATTTTTCTAAGGTGTAAATTATATTGTTTTCTTTGGTTACATAACCGTCATTATTGTATTCGTAAGTGTTTTCATTAACCGTAGTGTCTAAAACATTTCCGTTTTCATTATACGTTTTTATGATTTTATAGCGTAAATTATTTTTGCTGCGTATATTTTTGCCAAAACCCTCTTGCGGATAAGGTAAAACGACTTCGGTATTGTACTTATCATCATAGATATTTATTTCTTCACGTGATTTATAAGTTGTTGTTCCACTTGCACCGACAGTCATTCTTTCTACTCTTGAAATATTTCCATTAGTATCTAAATAATAAAACTCGTTATTATTGTTCCAAGCATTAGTGGTTACCTGAATTTTATTGGCAAAAAACGTATAATAGGCAATATGGTTAAACGCCCAAGGAGCTACAAGTCTGTTTTTTGAATAATAAGAAGCACTATATAAAATTCCTTGAGCATCGTAAGCGTATTTTGTTTTGTTATATTTTCCATGGATTACTTTATTTTCTTCTAATATTTCATCTATTTTACCATTGGATAGATAGCTATAAGTAGTTTTATAAGTAGTACTTTCCATAGTAATTAATTGCTTGTTGGAATAGCTATAATTCTTTGATGTTTCTGCCAAAAATAAACCATCTGAATTTATTTCAGATAAATTACCATCTGCATTATAAGTGTAAGAAAGCGTTCCGTAAGTATCTTGCGTTTTTATCAACCTATATGAATTGGTAGTAGGTGTTTGTATAACTTCTTCCTCATTTTTTGAACAAGAAAATAAAAGTATTGAAATTAAAATTAAAAGTTGATTTTTCATAGCATTATTCTGTTTTTAAAAATTTCCATAAAATAGCTTGGCTTCCATCGTTTGGTATGTATTTTGCAAATCTTCCGTCTTTTTTGCCCATACAATCGCCTTTGGCAGAAGTGCTTTTTATTATATACGTTTTTTCAGCATCTTTATATTCTAAAACAAAACTATCTTT
>DYPB01000323.1 GCA_020720185.1 Flavobacterium psychrophilum
GAGTAATCTATTTATTTAGGTTGCTCTTTTTGTGTTACAAATATACTATAAAAAATATCATTTTTTTATAAATCCGTTTTCTACTAAAACATCTAAATTTTTTCTAACTGTATCAATTACGGCTTCACGTTGTTTGTCTTTATAAACAAATTCTCTTTGATAAGGTGGACGAATATCCAATTTTTCGCCAAAACCAATTACACCATTTTCTTCGTTGTCTTGAAAACCGTTTGTTAGTTCTTTTACCGTAATTTCTTTTAATTCGATTTTCATAGTCTTTTGTTTCTTAATAAAATTCTGAAATAAATTTCTTTGCCGTTTACTGTTGGTCTGCCGTGAGGAGTTCCGTTGTATCTAATACCTTTATTTTCTTCTCCTGTGTTCATAAAACCAAGAATTTCAAATTGGTCAGGATTGTATTTATCCATAAATGTAATTGGTACTCCCATAATTCCTTTATAATCATTTGGGATTTCCGCAACTTTATTTACGTTAACTGCATCGTAAAAATCATATTTTGGATACTCATCTTCCACGAAATTTTTATAAAGAATAATATCTTCATGTCTTTTTGTGTGGTCAAGATTTGTAAACCAACAAATATTACCAAGACTTCTCCATTTTTGATTATTTTCATCTATCCAAAAACGAGTTTCTTTTGGTTCGTAATAATCGGGAACTTTAAACTCCATATTTCCAAAATTATAACCAAGCCACATTTTATTGTCTTTCATTAATGCAAAAATTTCTTTGTAAGTCAGCGCATTTTGTCCGCCAATTATTAAAAACTTTTTGTCATATTCGATAAGTTGTGATACATATTCACGAAACAAAGAGAATGGAGGATTGGTAACGACAATATCAGCTTGCGTAAGCAAGCTGATACTTTCTTTACTTCTAAAATCTCCATCATCTTGAAGTTGGTAAATGCCTATTTCTTCTGGGTTGGGAACTCTATCTCCGTTTTTGTCTCCCAAATATTCTAAACAAATTGCTTGTTCATTATTATTTTGACTAAACAAATCAGCATCTTGACTTTTATAGCAAGTTGCAATTAATTTTTTAAGTCCAAGTTTTTCAAAATTATAAGAGAAATAGTGAAAAAAGTTACTCACTCTTGGGTCATCACAGTTGCAATAAACAACTTTATCTTTAAAATGTTGCTTATAATACTTCAATTCCTTTTCTATATCGGAAAGTTGAGTATAAAACTCGTCATTTTTCGCATTTTTTGCTTTATGTAAATTTTTATTCCGTGCTTTTTTTTCCATTGTTGTCCGTTTTACGTTTGTATATTTGTACGTATATTGTAATACATATACAAATATACTATAAAAAAGCATTATTTTATTACTACTTTTTAACCTACGAATTAAACAAAGATTTTAGA
>DYPB01000324.1 GCA_020720185.1 Flavobacterium psychrophilum
TTTTAAAAAATGATTTGTACTGCTTCCAATGTAAATACAGGCGTAATGGCTTTTTTATAGAGTTGCGTAAATAATGCTGAAATAGGATATATACGCAATAGAAAACAAAAACATGTGTCAACACGGATGTTAGGCACAGGTTAAGAACGGAAAAAAACCCCGAGAAAAAATGAAAAGAACAAACGTAAAGTTAAAATGGAAACTTTTAGTTTTGATTACTATGTTTGAAATAACATCAAGTATTGCACAAAACATTCAAAATATTGACCCAACCCCAAAAACACCCACTGTAAATCGTTTGCAATTTTATGACAACATTTTAAACGTTGATGATTTATTACCCAAAATCCCAACAAGTCCTTTTCAAAGACAAGATTTAAGCATTCAAGAACAAAATCGACTGCTTATTGAACAAGCAACCCAAAACGAGTTAAAAAGAGAGCAACAACTCAAAGAAATATATGCCGAGTTGAAAAGCGATAACGTGAGTTACACTTTACCTAGTTTTATCAATGTGGCAGAAACAAAATTTTTTCATTCGGCTTTTGATAGTATTTCAGCAATGAACGTTGCGGATTTTTCATTAAAAAAAGGAACATTTTTAGTCGAAAACGCTTTTTACGAAAACAATAAAAATTACGAAGATTTCCAAAAAATTCTTGCAAACATCGGTTCTTTTTTGTTAGAAAAAATGAAAGATTTCGGTTATGACAGAAATTCTAACGTTGCTAAAAATTTCATTTTGTTTCAGTTTTTTTCTGATACTTTACGGGTCAAATCCGGGTTAGAACATCTTCCGGTCAAGTACGATTTTGACGATTTTATGGGCGATAAAGATTGGTCGAATATGTTTGTACAAAAGTTATTGGAAACCAACAAAGGTCAATGTAATTCTATGCCCAGACTTTATTTGATTTTAGCAGATGAAATCGGAGCAGAAGCCTTTCTTTCCACTTCGCCCAATCATTCCTATATTAAATTTCGAGATGAAAATGACTATTGGTATAATGTAGAATTAACCAATCAAATGTTTACCACCAATTCCGCCATTTTGCAATCGGGTTTTATCAAAGCCGAAGCCTTGCAAAACCAAATTTATATGAAAAGCCTTTCTAAAGCAGAATTAAAATCTCAAACTTTGGTTGATTTGGCTTTGGCATATATTCATAAATTCGGTTACGATGAATTTGTAAACACTATAATTGGCAAAGCATTGGAAACAAGCCCTAATTATCTCAACGCTTTGATGGTCAAAGCCAATGTAAGTGCATTGAGATTTGAATTTGTGATGCAACAATTAGGCATTAATCCGAGAGATAATTCCGATTTACAAAACATCAAATATTACCCGAAAGCCATTGCACAATTAAAAAGTGTAAACGGAAT
>DYPB01000325.1 GCA_020720185.1 Flavobacterium psychrophilum
CTATCAGCTAATTTATAGAACCCACCTAAAATAATTATTCCGCCTCGTATCGTTCCATTTCTCTGTCGTAAAACTCATTCGCTTGTGCAATAAACCCTTCCATTTCTTGATTTAATTCTGCCTCATCAAGGTCTTCTGCTTCTTCAAGAAATTCAACTTCATCGTCTTTTAAATTAATAATAAATCGAGGATAATCTAAATGGAGGATAAAAATATCATCAGGAAAATCTGTATTATCACCCAGCAAAAATTTTGGTAATTCCATAAAATATAAATTATTTTTTTATTGTATCCGATTCAAATTCAATTACATAAACATCCTCGCTGTCTTTTTTCATAAAATATTTTTCACGAGCATATTTTTCTATCAAATCTGGATTTTTTAATTCCTGTATGCTTTTCTTATCGTTAGCAATTTCAGTTTTGTAATATTTTTTCTGATTTTCAAGTGCGTCAAGTTGTTTATTCAAATCTTTTTGAGCATCAAAATAGCAGTAATTATCTAAAAAAAGCATCCAAACAGTAAACAGAAAGGCAGTCAAAAAAAACTTGTTGCCTATAAGACTAATCCATCTTTTTGAATTTGATTTTTCTTCCATTCTTATGTTTTACAAAATTCTTTGATTGATTACTGCTCTAACCACATCAATGGCAACAGTATTATATTTATCATTCGGGATGATAATATCTGCAAATGCCTTTGTAGGTTCTATAAATTGCTGGTGCATAGGCTTTAAAGTCGTTTGATATCGATCTAAAACCTCTTCCATATCCCTACCTCTTTCAGCAATATCTCGTTTCAATCTACGAATTAATCGTTCGTCAGAATCGGCATGAACAAATATTTTAATATCAAAAAGTTCTCGAAGTTCTGGATTTGATAAAATCAAAATACCTTCAACTATCATTACCTTTCTAGGATGTGTAATAATTGTATCGTCAGTTCTATCGTGTTTTATGAATGAATAAACAGGTTGATTAATTGTTTTTCCATCTTTTAATTCTTTCAGATGTGATACAAGTAATTCAAAATCAATAGCTCGTGGATGATCAAAATTAATTTTTGTTCGTTCCTCATAATTCAAATGATGGGTTTCTTTATAGTAAGAATCTTGTGCAATAATACCTACATCGGTATCCGACAATTCATTCATAATTTGATCTACGACCGTTGATTTTCCGCAACCTGTCCCACCTGCGATTCCTATTACTAACATAATTTTCGTGTTGTTGTGTTTGTGCAAAAGTAGGTAAAAAATTGTGAACTTTTTAATTGAATTATAGGAAAAAACAAAAAAAGTCTTTTCAAAATAAATGAAAAGACTTTTGTCGGGGTGGCAGGATTCGAACCTGCGGCCTCCTGCTCCCAAAGCAGGCGCGATA
>DYPB01000096.1 GCA_020720185.1 Flavobacterium psychrophilum
TCAATTCTAATAATTTTGCATATTTCAAAAAACTTGCAAAAGCCGATAAAATACTCCAAATAAATCCTTGATAACCATTCATAAAATTGAGTTGAAAAATATAAACTCTAATAAAATCATACGGGAATTTTAATATCGGTTTCAATTTTGAAGTTTTTTTCCCTTTTTCAAATAAAAACTCACCACTTAAAAAGGCATAATTTATTTGTTTTCGCACTGCCGTTGATAAATCTGAAACTGTATAATGAAGCATTTCGTTTTCTAAATTTTCAATTGTTCCATCAATCTCAATCGTTTCGTGGACTTTATTACTATTAAAATTGCCTTTATTTTTATTAAAAAGCCTTAAGATAGGCTTTTTATTTTCGCTACCGTAATTAAAAATTTTATTTAGAAAAACATGTGTTCTAGGTATTTTATAACCTGAAACTTTATCTGAAAAAATATTCTTCTTAATCTCTTCAATCAATTTATCCGACAAAACTTCATCGGAATCAAGCGAAAAAACCCAATTATTTTCAGTTTTCTGTAAAGCAAACTGTTTTTGTAATCCAAAATTTTCAAACTTATTGTAAAAAATTTTTGCGTTAAACTCTTTACAAATTGCTATTGTATTATCTGTACTTCCAGAGTCAATAACAACAATTTCATCTGCCCAAGATAGTTTTTCCAGACATTTGGCAATAATTTTTTCTTCGTTATAAGTTATTATAAATACAGAAATCTTTGTGTTCATATATTCACATCTTATTATAAATTAGTATTTAGTCCATTTTCAATATAAGTAATTTTATTTCTTTTATTAAAATTACGAATCTCATAATTTATTTGCCAAGTTTCAGGTGTGGCATAACTGCGTTCATGGTCAAGATGCAAGCATACTGCCGTATATCGTATCTGTTTGGATAACAATCCATTATTAAATAATCGTTCGCCTAATTCTCTATCCAAACCACCATATTTCATATCCTGATTAAAACCATTAATACTAATAATATCTTTTTTAAATCCAGAGGAATTATGACCATTCCAAGTTTTCTTTGTTGGTGTAATCCAATTTAAAAATTGAGCTAAAATTTTTAGTTTTATCAATTTTGATAGTTTAAAATTTAATCTTAATCCTGACTTTCTAAGCCATATAATCTCAAAACATTTCTGATCTAAAATATCATCTTCTGAAATTATTTTCGAAACTTTCATTGGTAATTTAAAATATCCACCTGATAGAAAATATCCTTCTTCCTTGTTTTTTAAGTGATTAGCTATAAAATCTTTTCTCGGAATACAATCTCCATCCGTAAAAATTAAGTACTCACTACTGGTTTTTAAAATAGCTTTATTAATAATTTTTGTTTTCTGAAAACCATTATCTTCATGCCAAACATGTACTATTGGATGTTTAAATTTTGACTTAAATTGAGGTAACAAGTTTTTTGTCAAATTATTAGAGCCATCATCGGCAATAACAATTTCAAAATCCTGCTCGGTTTGAACGCTATATCCGATGAGTACTTTTTTTAACCACTCTTCAGCATTATATGTAGATATTATTATAGAAACTTTCATTTGACAATCAGTTGGGAAAAATACTAATTTTTATCAATAATTAATTCATTTTCGCAATTCTTTTTGTAAAATTTTCATTCCTTCTGATGCTATATTTTCTATAACTGTTACAGAATTTTGTAAATCATATACAATTGCTGGTTTTGGATCAATATAATAAATAGGTGTGCTTTGATTAGTAAAATTGATTAAACTTGATGCTGGATATACCTGCATTGATGTTCCTATAATTATCAGAATATCAGCATTTTTAACTATTTCAATTGCCTCGTTTATTGCTGGAACATCTTCGCCAAACCAAACAATAAAAGGACGAAGTTGATTATTATTATGATCTAAATCTCCAATATTCAAATCAGTCGTCCAATCTAAAATATAATTTTTATCAACCGTACTACAAACTTTTAATAACTCCCCATGAAGATGTAAAACTGATTGACTTCCTGCTTTTTCGTGCAAATTATCTACATTTTGAGTAATAATTTGAACATCAAAATAATTTTCTAATGCAACTATAATTAAATGTGCCTCATTTGGTTTTACTTCCTGTAATTGTTTGCGGCGTTGATTATAAAAATCTAAAACTAGCTTTGGATTTTTAGCAAAACCTTCTGGTGTAGCAACATCCATAACATTATAACCTTCCCACAATCCATCACTATCACGAAAAGTTTTAATACCGCTTTCGGCACTAATTCCTGCTCCAGTTAATACTACTAATTTCTTTTTCATTCTTCAAATTCTAAAAGATATAATTTTGTATTTTTGCCAAATATATAAAAAAATGATTGATTTAGCTTATTTATCTTATCTCGAAGATTTTTTGACTGATAATAGAAAGGAACGATTTATTGAAGTTTTAAAAACCAGAACAAATCATTTTACGGTTGCCGTTGAAGATGTTTTCCAGTTACACAATACTAGTGCAGTGATGCGAAGCTGTGAAGTTTTTGGTGTTCAGCAAATTCATATTATTGAAGAGCGATTCGGGAAACGAATTGATAAAGAAATTGCAATGGGAGCACAAAAATGGGTCGATGTAAATAAATATGAATCGGCAGAAAATTGTATAGAAACTTTAAAAAATAAAGGCTACCAGATAATTGCAACAACTCCACATGAAAATGATTGTTTGCTTGATGATTTTGATATTTCAAAACCATCAGCACTTTTTTTCGGAACTGAAAGAGATGGACTATCACCAGAAATAATTGAAAAAGCTGATGGTTTTTTGAAAATTCCAATGGTTGGTTTTACTGAAAGTCTTAATATATCAGTATCCGCAGCAATTATTATTCAAAATTTAACCGAACGACTTCGAAAATCAGATATTGCTTGGCAATTATCAGATGATGAATTATTAGAAAAGAGATTAGACTGGGCAAAAAACTCAATAAAAGATATCAAACGAATAGAAAAACGGTACTATAACCTATAAATAAAAACGGAATGTTTCAATCCATTAACCCATTTTCGCAACAAATAATTGCCGAATATAAAATTCTAACTCAAACAGAATTAGATAAAAAACTCGAATTATCTGCCAAAGCTTTTAAAAACTGGAAACAAACATCGTTTGATGAACGAGCTTATAAAATGCTAAAATTAGCAAGTATTTTAAGAGAAAAAAAACATGATTTAGCTTTATTAATTACTGCTGAAATGGGTAAAATTTTACCAGAATCATACTCAGAAATAGAAAAAAGTGCTACAAATTGTGAATTTTATGCTGAAAATGCTGAAAAATTTCTGAGAGATATTGTTTATGATATGCCAATTAAAGCATTGTCTGTTTATGATCCAATGGGTGCTGTATTTGCAATTATGCCCTGGAATTATCCATTTTGGCAAGTAATCAGATATGCCGCACCTGCAATTATGGCTGGAAATGTATCTATTTTAAAACACGCTCCAAATGTAATTGGATGTGCCAAAGCAATTGAAAAATGTTTTCTCGAAGCTGGATTTCCTGAAGGGGTTTTTCAGGAAATAACTATTGATATTCAGCAAGTTGAACATGTTATTAGCAACGATATTGTTTGTGGAATTACACTAACAGGAAGTGAAAAAGCAGGTAGCTCTGTTGCAGCATTAGCAGGAAAACATATTAAAAAATCAATTTTAGAACTTGGAGGTTCCGATGCTTTTATTGTTCTCGACGATGCTGATATTGATAAAGCTACATCGGTTGCTACTCAATCTAGAATGACAAATTCAGGTCAAGCTTGTATATCTGCCAAAAGGTTTATTGTTACCAATAAAATAGCCGATGAATTTAATGATTTATTTGCAAAAAAAATTAAAGAACTTCAGCAAGGAAACCCTATGCAAACAGGTATTAATATTGGTCCATTAGCAAGAATCGATTTAGCAAATAAATTAGCAGCACAACTCGAAAAATCATTAGAACAAGGTGCAAAATTAATAGTAGGAGGGAACCAAAATAATTGCAATTTTCAACCAACTTTAATTGATTTTGTAGAACCTAATAATATTGCCGTTCTTGAAGAAACTTTTGGACCATTAGTAACAGTAATGAGAGCTAATAATCAAAATGATGCCATCAAAATTGCAAATAATCATCGATATGGCTTGGCGGCATCTATTTGGTCCGAAGATAGAGAGAATGCTTATAAAATAGCACGAAATATTGAAGCTGGAAATGTATATATCAACTCATTAGTTCGATCGAACTCTCAAATTCCGTTTGGAGGAATTAAAAAATCAGGTTACGGAAGAGAATTATCCGAAATTGGCATAAAAGAATTTATGAATATGAAATCATTAATTATTGGGTAATTCCTAAAACCTTTATTCGATTAATCATAAAACTAATCAATTGTTAAATTATATTTTTTGATTTTTTTATTATAGGTAGGTTCTATAAATTAACTGATATATTATGCTAACTTTGTTTGATACAATAACTCCGATTATTGCAAACAATCATTATTATTATAAATTTTAAAACATATAACAATAGAACACAAAAAATAATATAAATATAATACAAAATGAAAAGTATAAATAAAGAAATACAAACAAATATAAGCCCTATAAAAGCTTTAGAATTATTAGAAGAAGGTAACAAAAGATTTATTAATAACCTAAAAGCCCACAGAAATTTATTAGAACAAGCTAATGATACCAGAGATGAACAATGGCCTTTTGCCATAATATTAAGTTGTATTGACAGCCGTACTTCTGCAGAATTAATTTTCGACCAAGGTTTAGGAGATATCTTTTCTGTTAGAATTGCAGGTAATATTATCAATACTGACATTATTGGTAGTATGGAATTTGCCTGTAAAGTGGCTGGTTCTAAACTAATTGTTATTCTAGGACATACTAAATGCAGTGCCATAAAAGGAGCTTGCGACCATCTAGAAATGGGTAGTTTAACCGAATTACTATCTAAAATTCAACCTGCAATTTATGAAGAAAAAGAAACCCTAACTAATAGAGATTCTTCTAATTATAGCTTTGTTGAAAATGTTGCTACAATAAATGTAAAACGAAGTGTTAAAAGTATCATTGAACGAAGCTACATTTTAGAACAAATGATTGAAAGCGGAGCTATTGGAATTGTTGGTGCCATGCATAATATTGAAACTGGAAAAGTTATTTTTTATAAAGATTCAAATTTTATAAAAGATAACACAAACACTAAATTTTATAAAGAAGATTTTTGACACTAATAAATAGTTATTAAAACCGTAAAAAGCAAAAGTTTTTTACGGTTTTTTTTAATATTATTTTTTGTTAATATTTGTTAATATTTTTTTTCTATCCGTAATTTTACTAAATTTGAATTTATGAAAATGAAAATCAACAGAATAAATATCGTAATTCTTTTAGGACTAATTGCTATCATTGGTATTCTTGTAGCTCAATTATTATGGACTAAACAAGCTTTTACTATTGAAGAGCGGAAGTTTAGTCAGAAAGCTCATATTGCGTTACTTGAAGTTGCAAAAAAACTTTATCAAGGAAACAATCAAATTTTACTTACCGATAGCCCTGTTAAGAAAATTTCTAATGATTATTACATTGTAAATATAGAAAATGATTTTGAACCAGATGTTTTAGAATTTTATTTAAAGTCTGAATTTAAAAAAATAGGTATCATTACTGATTTTGAATATGCTATGTATAATTGTCAAAGCGATGAAATGGTTTATGGAAACTACATATCACAAAATGACAATTCCAGTAAAAACAAAACTATCAATTTTCCTAAACATAAAAACCTTATTTACTATTTTGCAGTTCGTTTTCCTAACGAAACTAACTATTTATTCAATTCCTTACAGTTTTGGGTTTTTCTTTTTATTGCCCTAATTATTATTTTATTAATATATGTTTATTCCATTTTTATTATTTTACAACAAAAAAAGTATTCTGAATTACAGCGAGATTTTATTAATAATATGACACACGAATTTAAAACGCCATTATCTTCTATTTTAATTGCCTCAAATTATTTATTGCAACAAAAAGAAATTAGTAATGATGATAAATTATACAAATACACCAATATAATTATCAAACAAAGTAATAATTTGAATAAACATATAGAAAAAATTCTAAATCTTGCAAAAGTAGATAATGCTCCGTTAGAATTAAACAAAAAAAGCATCAATATTTTACCTATTATTCAAGATGTAATTGAAAACATACAACTAAAATACGAGTTTTCTACAATTTCAGTTATTTCAGAAAATAATAGTTATTTTATTAATGCTGATGAATTTCATTTTACAAATTTGGTTTATAATTTAATTGATAATGCCATCAAATATTCTGAAAATAAACCCATTATTAGTATCAAAATTTTTGAAAATAAAGATACCATAAAGCTTGAATTTATTGATAATGGTATTGGAATATCTGTAAAAAATATCCCTTTTATTTACGATAAATTTTATAGAATTGAATCTCAAAAATCTAACGAAGTCAATGGATTTGGATTAGGTTTATATTATGTCAAAAAGATTTGCGATTTGCACCATTGGAAAATTATTGCAAAAAATAATACAATAGAAGGAATTAATATTACTGTTTTAATTACTAAAAAATAATAAATAGCTATGAATAAACCTAAAATTTTATATGTCGAAGACGATGAAACCCTAGCATTTTTAACCAAAGATAATTTAGAACAAAATGGATATCAAATTAGTCATTATCCTGATGGTATTTCATCTTTAGAAGCTTTTAGAAGTTCAAGTTTTGATATTTGTATTCTTGATATTATGATCCCTAAAATTGATGGATTTGAAATTGCAACTGCCATAAGAGCTGAAAATACTAACATTCCTATTATATTTTTATCTGCAAAAACCCTAAAAGAAGACCGATTAAAAGGTTTGCGTTTAGGAGCCGATGATTATTTAATAAAACCATTTAGTATTGAAGAATTATTACTTAAAATAGAAATATTTTTAAAACGCTCTAAAATAAATACTACTCTTAAAACTGAAATTTATTCCATCGGAAAATTTAACTTTAACAGCAGTACTTACACTTTAACATCTGATACTAAAACTATTAAAATTACACAACGAGAATCAGAAGTTTTAAAATATTTTTTAGATAATAAAAATGAAATACTTAAAAGAGAACGAATTTTAAAATCCCTTTGGGGTAATGATGATTATTTTATGGGCAGAAGTCTTGATGTTTTTATCTCCCGATTAAGAAAAATATTTGCAAATGAGGAAGAAATTACTATCGAAAACATCCACGGAGTAGGGTTTAGGTTAATTATTAA
>DYPB01000326.1 GCA_020720185.1 Flavobacterium psychrophilum
AACGTTTGGCCGCTTGGCGATGTGGCGGATTAAGGAAGCCGAAACTTTCGGTTAAACACTGATTTTTCAAATACAAAATCATCATTAAATTAAGCCTAAACCCGCCATATTGCCAAACGGCGGTTATGCGATTGTGCTTATCTTTTATTAAAGTTATCGCTAATTTTTTTTGAAGTATCTTGTTTCACCTTATCCATTTTAGGCGTTTTACTTTCACTGTCTTTTGGTCTTTGAGTTTCTACTCTTTTGTCAAGGCCTCTGTCTAAATTTCTTCCCATAATTTCTATTTTTAATTAATATATTTTACTTTTAAATCCTCAACCATTTTTTTGTATATTTTGGTTGCGTCTTCTAAATTGTTTTCAACAGTTTTGGATAAACAATCTTTTAAATAGTCATTCCAAATGTTTGAAAATTGTTTTGCGTTGTCTTCAAGTTTGTTTATATTCTCAACAATTATTGGAGCAACTTGATAATATTCGGTAATATATTTAGGGTGATTTTTCTGAACATATGTATCTCGTAATCTTCTAAATTCTTGAAGTTCAAAGCAATTGTCGTCATTTATTCCTTTACTCTCTAATGTTGCAGTAGTAATAAAACAACCTGTATTTCCTCCATTCAAATACGCATCTTTACAAGCTCTACTACAAAAATATCTAGTTGAACCGCCAAATGGTAAATGTGTATAGGGCGTGTCTTTTGTCGTTAATTTTCCGTCTTGATAACAGTTAATAAAATCAGCCATAATTTTTAGTTTTTACGTTAATTAATTATTCCAACGCCATCTATCTCCATCATAAATTTGTTGTGCCCCACAATTACTACAAGTGGAGGTAGAACCATAAATTGGTTGCATTGTCATTGTAATACCTTTTTGTAAATGATTACACCATTTACCACATCGTTGGCAAGTTGTTTTACAACTTGCAGAATTTTTTTCATTCGCTTCATTTACTGAATCTCGAATGTCATCTTTTAAATCATCCCAAAATCCCATAATTTATTTTTTAAATTTTTTAAATTTATTGCCAATCATCTTTACATTTCATATGACCAAAATCACAATTTGGACATTTATCTTTCCTTGTATGCTCTTTCGACATTTGCCATCTACAATCGTAACAAAAATATCGACCACTTACGCTACAATGTGGAGCAATACAATAATAAAGACGTCTTGCTGCTCCAAACAAAAAACCTTCTTTTTCTTCTTTTCTGCCACAAGCGTAGCAAGTTCCTGGATTTCCATTTTTTCCCATATTTTATGAAAATTATTATCCTTACTCGTTTCCCAAATACGGAGAGGTTTTCAGGTTTAGCCTCCGCTGTGTTTTATGCGTCTCGTTTTTTAGCATATCGCACAACG
>DYPB01000327.1 GCA_020720185.1 Flavobacterium psychrophilum
TTACTGCAGCTGTGTTGGCTACTCTGGTTACCAATAAAGCTTTGCTGGCACTTTCGAGTTCTAGCATAGAACTGGTGCCAATTGTTGTGGGGTTGTCCCCAATTTTTACTTGTGCTGTTGCAAGGGTTGCTGCAAAGACGAGTAAGGTTAAAAATAATTTTTTCATAATGAATGAATTTTATGTTTAATGAAGAGATTGCTTCGTTCCTCGCAATGACGGCATTAAACGGGTTTTTGTTTTTGTTTCATTTGTCCTGTTGAAACTTGCAGGTTTTAGCCCCACCCCACCCATCCCCGAAGGGAAGAGACAGCTACACTGGCTTATTGGGGGCGTGTGTGTAGGTTTTCTTAACTCACAATCAATCTTGTTTAACGCATCATGACAAGTCTAAATTTTGATTGCTGTGAGTTTTTCATTTTTTTTGTTTGTATTCTTTTTTATAAATTGTCAATTTTTAATTTTCAATTGATTGAAAATACTTTCTCCATTTGCGAAGCGTAACGGTGCTAATGTTAAAAAGCTTTGCAGTTTCAATACCCGCTAACTTGTTTTCGACTTGATAATTTAGTATTTCCAATATTGATGCTTGGTCGTAACTGATGTTTTGTTTGTTAATCTCAATAGTTTCGGGTGCTATAAACTGGTTTATATTAATGCAGTCTAACGCAATATTGCTACTTGTTGTTAAAAACTTTTGCACCTGTACCGTTTGCAGTTTTTCTGGAAACTGTGCAGCAATCATATCTTGGTATAATAAATTATAGTTTGGTCTCAAAATTAATTACGAATTAAAATTTACGAATTACTAATTTGGTTGTCATTAAATTGTTTAGAAGGTTTATAAGTTTAGAATGTTTAGTTTTTTAAACTGCTAACCGAACATTGCCCTCCTATTAAAAATATTAATTGCTTCGCCTGTTCGAGCAAAGCTCTCGGGTCGTAATTCGTAATTTTTAATTCGTAATTGATTAATATTTCCTCATCCAGTTATAAATTGTGGTTCGAGGGATATTGTATTTGGTTATTACCTCGCCAATAGTCATCTTGCCATTTTTTACTTCGGTTATTAAAAATGTTATAATTTCTTTGCTATATACATTTTTTCTAAACTCGCCCACTGATTTTACTACTTTGCGTTCGCCATTGGTTACTGCTATGGCGGCGTGCAGTTGCAGGTGCGCGACAAACAATCTAAAAAAATCGAACTTTAATAATTTGCACCAGCCTAAAAGTATTTGTGTATCAATACTTTCGGTTTCATACATCTTGTTTATAGTTTCTTGATCACAATCAAAGTAGTTTAGAATTCGGCTTGTTTTTGTGCCTTGTTCTGCCACTTTGGCTTGGATAATTTGCCCGATGTGGAT
>DYPB01000328.1 GCA_020720185.1 Flavobacterium psychrophilum
GCAATGTATATGGCTCATTAACTCAAAATTATATGGAAATATTTTCTGGCAATGTACGTATTTGCTCAGAAGTATATTTATTTATGGATGATGGAATTTCATACCCATTGCCATATCAATTTATTCATATTTATAGTAATGTTGAGGTTGATTCAGGATTTTGTATAAATTTACAAGATTTGTCAGCAAATTGTAATATTTTATCAAATAGCAATAATACAGATTTAATATGCGAATATGATTTAAAATCATTATGCGAAATCCAAACAAATATTTTATCAAATTTATATGTAGGAACGATAAGCAATTTATCATCAACATGCCATATAGAATCAAAAGTTGATAATTCAATCATTGTCTTAGGGGACGAATTAGTAGAATTATCTTCTTCTATATATATTGATACAAGTAGTGATGGAATTCTTTATTTAGGCATAACAAATATTTTATCATGTGATGATTGCTCAAAAACTATTATAAAAAGCAATGTTGAAAATATTTATCCTTTATCTACAAATCTTATATTTTTATTTTCAACGAATATATGCCAAATAAATATTAATAATCCGGAAATAATTTTTGGAGAAAATGAATTTTTATCAAGCAGTTGTGTAATTCAAAGTAATTTATCTTCAAACATTATTTTAGGACGTGATGAAATTTTATCATCATCTAATGATGTATATACGAATATACATAATACGGATTTAACTTTAGGGATAAATGAAAATTTATCATCTTTATGTAATTTTTCATTAGATATAACTGGCATAGAATTATTTGTTGAAACATTTTCCGAGTTAAATGGAAATATTTCAATTAATTCAAATGCCTATAGTGATACCATTGTAATAGGCGAAATAACAAATTTATCATCAAATTGTTTTATTGAAAGTAATATTTATTCGGATTTAAATTTAGGCATTATAAATGATTTATATGGTAATATTGTAATTAAAAGTGAAACATATGGATTATTGGATTTAGGGGTTATTGAATTATTATCTACATCCCATATAATCGCATCTCATATTTCATCATTAATGGTATATGGAATAGGTGAAAATTTAAATGCTGTATCTCATATCACAACTAATATTATTTCTAATTTGACTATTGGAAATGAAGAAAATTTATCAGTAAATAATTTATTAATTCAATCAAATTTACAAGATACAAATCTTATTATTATTGAATATCAATGGTTTACATCAACTATTGACATAAAAAGTAATGTAGATGGTTTTATGGATTTAGGAGTCCATGAAAATATTTCTTCAAATGGAAATATTATTCCTGAAATTTTAGCAGATTTGACTATAGGGCATGTTGAAGAATTAAATGGAAATTGTAATATATCCA
>DYPB01000329.1 GCA_020720185.1 Flavobacterium psychrophilum
ATAAATGTATATAAAAATACGAACTGTAACTCCTGACGACAATCTATCATTGGCCCAAATGATTAGACAAGTTTTTTTGGAACATAAAGCTTCCCAGCAAGGAACGGTCTATTCCGATGCTTCGACAGACCATTTATTTGAATTGTTTCAAAAACCACTAGCTCATCTTTGGGTTGCTGAAAATAAATCACAAATACTTGGTTGCTGTGGCATTTATCCTACAAGTGGATTACCTCTAAATTGTGTGGAATTAGTAAAATTTTATATAACAAAAGAAGCCAGAGGTAAGGGATTAGGACGACAATTGATGCAAAAAAGTATAGAAACGGCACTTTCTTTTGGTTATACACAAATATATATTGAAAGCTTGCCTGAGTTTTCAACAGCTGTTGCTATTTATGAAAGACAAGGTTTTGTAAAACTGGAAAATCCTCTTGGAAACTCCGGTCATAATGGGTGCAATATTTGGATGATAAAAGATTTATAAATTAATGGAGTTACTTAATTTTCTTTAAAACTTTCTCAAATTATTACATGGATCTTAATTCTTTTATCTTGGATTTTGGTTTTCAAATGCTACTGTTTTTGTTCATTTTTGCCTTTATTGCCGGGTTTATTGATGCTGTAATCGGAGGTGGCGGATTAATTCAGTTGCCTGCTTTATTGATAAATCTACCTTTATTATCTATTCCCACCTTGTTTGGTACCAATAAAATAGCAGCTTTATCAGGTACAGTAGTAGCAGCTTACCATTACACCCGGAAAGTAAAATACAATTTTTTACTACTTTTAAGTATTGCATTTTTTGCTTTTGTTGCTTCCTTTTTTGGGGCAAAACTTTTAAATCATTTAGATGTAATCCTATTAAAACCGCTTATCTTAGTAATTTTGATTTTGATAGCAATTTATACCTTTCTTAAAAAAGATTTAGGAAAAGTTCAAACCATAACCATATCTCTACGTTCTCAATATATTTATGGGTCTATTATAGGTTTAGTTGTTGGGTTTTATGATGGTTTTTTTGGTCCGGGTACAGGAAGTTTTTTCGTGCTGGGTTTTGTTGTAATTTTAGGAATGGAATTTGTTGTTGCTTCGGCATATTCCAAAGTTATCAATAGTTTTACCAATATTTCGGCTTTGATTGTTTTTATAAGTCAAGGAAATTATATATTGGAATTGGCTACTTTTATGGCAATGGGCAATGTTTTTGGAAGTATTGTGGGTAGTAAAATGGCAATAAAAAAAGGAAATGGTTTTATTAGAATTATTTTTCTAATAGTGGTATCGCTTATGATTTTAAGATATACTTATGACCTATTTATGGTATATTTTTAAATAAATTTATATGCTTGTCCGTAT
>DYPB01000330.1 GCA_020720185.1 Flavobacterium psychrophilum
CTATGTCCAAGCTAGATTCGCAGCACTTTTGGGATCAGATGAATATGATTCCTAGTGATTCTATTGAAAAAATTGAATCTGAAATAGTTGAAAAACTTGTTGAGCAATCTGGAATAAAACTAGATTCTCTTTTTTTTGATACCACTAATTTTTTTACCTTTATTGACTCTGGGAATGAACATTGTGAATTACCTCAAAGAGGCCACAACAAACAGAAACGTTTTGATTTACGACAAATTGGAATGGCTTTGATTGTTTCTAAAGAAGGGCAACTTCCTCTTTTTCATAAAACCTATGAGGGCAATAAAAACGATTCAAAAACGTTCAATGAAAATTTTAAAAGCTTAACAGCAAGGCTTAAAGCCATTACCAAGGATCTTTCTGAAGTAACAATTGTTTTTGATAAGGGTAATAATTCAAAAGAAAATTTTAAAGAAATTGATAACTGTCAGGATCTTCACTATGTCGCAGGGCTGGTTTCGTCACACTTTAAGGAGTTAATAGAGGAAGCCAATAGAAATTTTCAAACTATGGTAATTGATGGCGAGCAAATCCCTGTCTACAGAGTTAAAAAAGAAGTATGGGGCAAGGAGCGAACCTGTGTTGTTACAGTGTCACAACAGCTTAAGGAAGGTCAAATTCAAGGGATACATCAACATCTAGAAAAAAAATATAAAGCACTGGGAGAATTAAAAAAACAAATCGAATCAGTAAATGCTAAAAAATCTTTTACAGAAGGAGAATTAAGTGCGCGATTAAAAAAAATTATTCATGGCCAATTTATTAATGAAATTTTAAAGTACGAAATTATTAAACTTGATAATCAGAAAATATCCTTCACATATAGCCTTGATAGTATAGCATTTGACTGGCTAAAAAATAATATTCTTGGTCGAAAGATCCACACTACCAATCGACATAGTTGGACGAGTGAAGAAATATGTTTAGCGTATCGAGGTCAGGCAAATGTTGAGTTTGCATTTAGAAATTTAAAAAACCCATTGCATATGGCTATACGGCCTCAGTTTCACTGGACAGATCAAAAAATAAAAGTTCATTTTCTGATTTGCATCATAGGTTACTTACTAACGTCATATCTATATTTAAAAATAAAATCAATAAGGCCGGCACAATACTCAATGGATAAAATGATGGAAGATTTAAAAACGATTAGGCTTACGAGCTTCGTTGAAAGAAAAGAAGGAAAAGGTTTGCCAAAGACAGACTATAAGCTTGAAAAAATTAAACCTGAGCTCAAACCCATCGCGGACGCGCTGAAGATCGATTCAAAAAAAATCAAAATAAAACTGCCACTTGTAGTATACAAATAAAAATAAGCTTTCTTGATTAAAATCAATG
>DYPB01000331.1 GCA_020720185.1 Flavobacterium psychrophilum
GTATCCTCTCAAAAACTAATGGAAATAACATACTAAAAACCTAATAATTACGTTTAAATAATTATATTGTAATTTATTAAACAAATGATTGAATATTTATCACATATAAAACCTGAAATGTTTGAAGATACAAAGGTACAAACTGTCATTGCACTTTTGCTTAATGTGATAGAATCCGAACAAAAAGAAATAAAAGAATTTAAACAAATTGTTCAGCAATTACGAGATGAAATTGCTCGTTTGAAAGGAGAACATGGGAAACCAAATATTTTACCAAATACAAAACAGAACATTTCATCACAAGAACATATTGAAGCTAAGAAAAAGTGGAACAAAGAATCCAAGAAAGATAAAATGACTTTTGATAAAAAGATTCACTGTCCTCTCGACAAAACGAACTTACCTATTGATTTAGTTTACAAAGGCACAGAAACAGTCATAAGCCAAGATATAATTTTCCAACGTAACAATATAGAATACACCGTAGAAATTTGGCATTCCCCATCAGAGAATAAAACTTATCGAGCTTTACCACCAACAGATTATACAGGATATTTTGGAAATTCATTAAAGACCTTTTGTATTTTGATGCATTATGGATTGGATGTTACACGAAACAAATTGCTCAAATTCGTATCCAGTATTGGTATAACAATGTCAGATGGTTCGTTGCAAAATATTTTAACAGAAAACCATCAAATGTGGATAGAAGAAAAAAATGATTTGTTACGCAATGGTCTCAAGAGTTTATTTCTACAAACCGACACAACAGGTGCTAAAGTACACGGTCAAAATTATCGGACACATATTTTTGTTTCAGAATTTTTCACCGTATTTTCTACCATGCCCACAAAAAGCCGCCTTGATATTTTACGAGCTTTGCAGGGCGAATCCGAAAAAGGACTTATATTACAAAATAACGAAACAGCGTTAAAATTTTTCGACCATTATAAGATTTCAGTAGCCGATAAAGCAATTATTCAAAAAGTTTTACAGGACAATCAAACGATACTTCAATCTGATTTTGAAAAAATAATTCAAACCCAATATCCCGCATTAACTAAGAAAACCACAACCTTTAAGTGGATAATTGAATCATTAGCTTTTGGATATTTTTTTGTACAAACACAGTTTCCCGCACCACCGATTGTATTGAGCGACGATGCCAAAGAATATATTTTATTAGCATTAAATCACGCTCTTTGCTGGGTTCACGATGCAAGATATTATAACAAATTAATGCCGGTTGTTGAATTTCATCGCCAAAAATTAGAAGATTTTCAGAAACGATATTGGGAGTTTTATTCCCAACTTAAAGCATATACTCAAAATCCAACGCAAGTGTTCAAAGAAAAATTA
>DYPB01000332.1 GCA_020720185.1 Flavobacterium psychrophilum
CCACTTCGATGTTTTGGTTTTTATATCTTCTTTTTTATTGAGAGCCTCTCTGGTTTCTTTAATTAATGCCAACATTTCTTTTTGCATTTCTACATTCAAATTGTTGGCATCATTTTCTAACTGCTTAAATTTATTTTCAAAATATTGATTTATAAAAGTATTGTTGATATTTATTGTTAAATTATATTTATTATTCACAATAGTTTGATTTCTTTCATCAGGTGATTGGAATTGACCAAGAATTTTTGAAACATTTACCATTAAAGTTCTTTTTTCTACGACGGTTGGAATTTCTTTAATACCATCAATATAATATTGTAATAACTCTATGAAATTGTATTCTTTCCTGTTTTCTAAATCCACTATATATTGCTCAAACGCTATTCTTTCATTTCTGTGCAATTCATCTATCTCGTATAAAAATTCTGAAAAATAATGCTGTGGTGCTTCACCCGATATTTTTACTTCAATCGTTTTTTGGTCTTTGTCGGCATTGATAAATAAAACAGTTTTCTTTTTGGTAATATAATTTTCTACTTCCAAAAAAATACCCTCACGCCAAGCATAAAAATCGTTGTTGTAACTTTTCTTTTGTAAGTATTTTACTATCAACCGTAATATATAAGTATCGGGATAATAATCTGTGTATTTGATCTTATAATGCAAATAAGGCGAAGTAATTTTATCATTATAAATTGATTTATCCGGCGTATTTGCTTCAAAGCACGATGGTAAATAATAGGTTTCGTTATCAATATACGCTAATTGAAATTCTTTAAGCAAATTGGTAATATAATCAACATCTGTTTTTTCGTATTTCAAATTGTTTTTAGAATTATTGTCGCAGAGTATTGACGTAACATCTTGTTTGGAAATTTTCCCTTTTTGTTCAATTGTTTTAGTATCAGTTAAAATTTTGTAAGCCCCTCCGCTCAGCCAACGTGGGTTTAAAATATATTTATCTTGCTTTTCAAATTGCCTTAAAGTACCTAATTTATTAAATGAATCAAGAATTGAATCAAAATGAGTAAATCCTAATTTGCTTGCAATATCTTTAAAATAATCATTACTGATATACGGTTTGTTCTCACCGGAAAAAGTGGTTTGTATTTCTTCTTTTAGTTTAAAAAAATTGACAGATTGTTTTATTTTAAAACTCGGTATGCGTTGAACATATTTTAATAAATCCTTTTTTAGGTTAGTAGATTTACCAATCCATTCGTTATTTTTATTATTCGTTTCTAATAAAGATATATAATGAAAGGCTTTAATGTTGGGATATTTATTGGTAAAATAGTTTTCATCCAAAAAGAAATTACCTGTTTCTACTTCTGCCTTATTTATTACGATTAT
>DYPB01000333.1 GCA_020720185.1 Flavobacterium psychrophilum
CCACCCACACTTCTTGGTAGAAGTGGGAGAGGAGTAGGTTTTCGTCTTGGAAGCGTTGCGGTTGTGGCATATTTTTTTAATAATTTTTATTTAATAGAGCAAACCAATCATCCAAAGCGGTATTGTATTTAGCATTGGCAATTCGATGTTGTCTTTTACAATCCAAGCATTTTCAATTCCATCAATTTGTTTTTGTCCCTTATTTTTTCCGCCAACCTCAAAAGTGTATTTGCCATCAATTATAAAATCTGCTTGTTTAGAAAGTTGTACTTTATGAAAAGTTTGTAATTGTGACACGAAAAATGTTTCCCGAATAGTCCCAACAAGTGATTTTTCTTCAGCGAGAGCATTGAGTAAAGTGGTATTGTTCAGCACTATTTTTTCTGGTTTTTGCAATGTGGCAATACTATTTCCTGTTGGAAATAATAACGAAATGATTTTTGCCTGTTCTAAATAATGCAAATAATTATTCAACGAATTTCGATGAATTCCTGTTTTGATGGACAAGTTTGATATATTGGGTTTGAATGGTACTTGCTGTGCAATAACATAAATTAATTGCAATATTTTTTTAGCATTGCGAATGTCAAAATCCCTTAATTCTGCCATATCTATTTCAACAATTGTTCTAATTAATTGATTAATACGTTGATATGCAGAAGTTTTATCGGCAAGTCCAAACGGATAATACCCATAATTCAAATAATTGCCAAAATGATTCAGCGGACGAAAATCATTGGGTATCATTTTCTTAGCTGCTGTATTATTAAACAGTAAATCGTTTAAACTCAAAACGGGTAAATCAATGATGTGAAGCATTGTTAAATATTCTCTGAAGGACAAACCAACCAATTCATACAGTAAAGCTCTTCGGCTTAAATCGCCTTCTTGTTTTGCTATATCAATAATGGACGAGCCGGTGAAAATAATTTTCAAATCAGGATAAAAATCATAACAGTTTTTTATTTCCCGCGACCAATTTTTATATTTATGCACTTCGTCTAACACCAAAATTATCCCTCCGTTTTTATAAAAATGGTTTACGGTTTCTTTTAAGGAATGATTTGTGAAATACAAATCATCTAACGAAAAATAGGCTGCTTTTTCCGTTGGCAAATTCTGTTCTTTTATAAATTGCAACAAAAGCGTTGTTTTTCCTGTTCCTCTCGCACCTTTTATCCCTATTAATCGGTTTTCCCACTTGATGAAATCGAATAAATAGCGCTTAAAATCAAGACTCACACCAGCTACCAATCTTTCGGATTGTTCTAATAAAGTGATCATAACTTTCTGTTTTACTTTGCAAATATATAAAAATGCACATTATATTGTGCAAATAATTAATAAAA
>DYPB01000097.1 GCA_020720185.1 Flavobacterium psychrophilum
CACAATGTTTCAACCTACCACAAAAGCCCGCAATTATCGCATATTGTATGTTATACGCTTTTTTTTTATATTTTAAATCCTAATACTGTTACGTCATCTGTTTGATAATTAACACCTTTCCATTTTTCAAAGTTATCAATTATTTTTTGTTTTTGATTTTCCATACTGAGTTCTGAATTTTCTAAAATTAATGTACTGAATTTGTTTTTTTGATATTTTTTTAAATTAATATCACTCAATTGGTCATGAATACCGTCAGAGAACATATAAACCATATCGTTCTTTTCCATTTGTATTTCATTTTGCACAAATTCAACTTCAACGGGATAAAATCCAATCGGGCAACGTGTTGGTTTGTGTTCAATTAAGTCTCCGTTTCTGACAATCCAAAGTGGTAAATTTGCACCCGAATATTGCAATACTAAGGTGTCTAAATTTAAGGCACACAAAGCAATGTCCATACCGTTTTTGCTGTCCGACCCAAATGTTTTAAAAGTTTGTTTAAAGCGTTCTCTTACTATTTCTAAAATATTGTTTGTAAAATATGTTTCTTTTCGTGTTATGGTATCGTGTATGTATGTAATACCCAGCATTGTTATAAACGCACCCGAAACGCCGTGTCCTGTGCAATCGGCAACGGCAATAATTAAATAATTTTCAATTTTGTTTACATAATAAAAATCGCCGCTTACTATGTCTTTTGGTTTGTAAATTAAGAAATACTCTGACAGATAGGCATTTATTAAATCATCGCTTGTCAGCAATGATTTTTGTATTAACGATGCGTAATTTATCCCTGCTAATATTTCTTTGTTTGCACTTTTTAATTTTGAGTTAGTTATACTCAAATTATTATTCATTTTTTCGAGTTCCTTTTTTCTATATTCTAAATCTTCCAAAATGGTTTGTAATTCTTCGTTGTTTTGACGCAATTCTTCTTCTGCGGTTTGCAGTTCTTCAAATTGTTCTTTTATTTTACGCTCGTTTTCTTCTATTTCTATGTTTTTTTGGTCAATTTCGATGCTTTGTGCAAATAATTTTTGATTGAGAACATTTTGTTGCTCTGCTTTTTTTTCAAGTTCGGATTGTTTTATCTTGTTGTCAATCAAACTTTCAATAAGCGATTTGAATAATTCTACATAAATTGTAACGGTATTATCTTGTAAATCTGAAATATGCAAAATAAAAGCGGCTTCTGTAACATTATTTATTTTTATCGGAATGCACAAAAACGAATTACTCAGATTATTGACACAATTGCCCAAGCCATCGCACTTATTTATTTCGTTTCCGTTAATAAGATTGTTGCAAAAACATTGACCGTTGTTTGAAAAATGTTTTTTCGGTAAAAATTCCGACTGAAAATTTTTTATTGATAAAATATCATTTTCACGTTTCAAAAATACCGATTTGTTTGGGACTAAAAAATCAGAAAGTGCCGAAGTTAATTCGTCAAATGCAAGTTGCAAGAGTTCTTCAATTTTGTAATCCCGTTTTGTAACCGCAAGAATATTTTTCAATGATTGTTGTCGAATAATTTTCCTTTCTTCCATTTTTTAAATGTTAAAACTATTCATAAGTGTTAAAGTGTTTCAATGTCTTGTTTGCGAAATTCGTTTCCGAATTTTTGGTCTGAACCTTGAATGTGGTTTACAAGCCAATCACGTAAAAAGTTTAACACTTCATAAGTAATTGTTACACTGCCATTTTGGTAATCACTGAAAAATTTTGATACTTGGTCTACAAATGTTTTGTGTTGATAAATATGCGTTTCTTTGTCTGAATAATTATATTTATCAAAATATTTTTCTTCTGTTTTAAAATGGTAATCGGTATATTGTATCATTTCGGATAAAATATTTTCAATCACTTTATTTGCTGCACCTTGCTTAAAAGAAGCGTGCAAATCGTTAATCATTTCAACGAGTTTTTTGTGTTGGTTATCAATTTCATCGTAACCTACGGAATATTTATCCGCCCAAATTATTAATTTTTTTTCCATTATTCAAATTTTTTTTATTGGCTATAACGGTCGAGGCTATATACAGTAAGGGATTGCGTGCTACTTTCCTGTCCACCGACACCGAAGTTTGAGCGGGGTAGAATGCTTGAATTACCACTGAAACCCTTATTGTATATAGCCTTTGTTAGAGCCATGTGCATTGTTTTCTTAGAAGTTTTCAAGTATGAATTTCACAATTTTGTCCTTACGCAGACTGATTTTTTCCTTATTCCAAATTTCCGATTCCGAAGTCATATTTTGAATTTCTCTTTGCTGTCCAAGATGATTATATGAACTTCTTTTCTCGCTAAATGGTTTATTTCCAACTGAACAATTGTGTGATTTTGAAAGAAGTAAATAATTTCCTAAACAGTCAATATATTGGTTTCTAAATTCTTCATCATATTCACAATAGCCTGCTGCAATTGGTTCTCCATTTGTCGGTGTCTGTGGTGCAATATGTTCTAATTCTGGGCTTTCAATGCTGTCAAAACTAGTCAGGGAATATCCATTTTTACCTTGATTTTCAAGGTGATTCTCATATTTCCAAAGCAAGAATTTTGCTGTTGAATGATGCATTCCGCCTTGAATTGCTTTTTCTAACTCGTTTTTATTCCAATACGCCCACCACCAAGAATCATTTGGTATATTTTTCATCCATTCAATTCTGTCAACTATCGGTTTAATGTTAGATTGCTCTGATGTGAATTTTTGATATACATCATTAATTCTTGATGTTAATTCTGCTCTTGTCCCAATAAGTCTGTGGCGTAAAACCATTGCTTCCATTGATGAACAAATTTTGCAAATTTCTTTTGTTTGCAGTCCGAAAGAATAAGCCTTAATAACAAATGGGATTGCTGTTGCAAAACCACCTAATGTTATTAATGAATGTATTTCAATATTTTCTCTTTCGTCTTTGCCGAAAAATGTAGTCAAATGCTCAAAACTAACTGCAAGCGAGTTTGTAAATGATTTGATAAATGGAATGGGATTGCTTTCTGATAATAGTTTATTGATTTTATCGATTGCATTTGATTCCCAAAGTGAATTGAAATGAACACGTAAAGTGTAAACTAAAACATCATCTTCGTCTATCTTGTATTCAATTGACGAAATTGATTTATAAATTTTTTCAAAGCGGTTTTTTATTTCTTCAATCAAACTGTCTTTTTCTTCACCACCATAAAGATGAACGTTAAACATGAATTGTGCTTTTATGATTTCCAAATTTGATGGTTTTTTCCCACGGTTGTTTTGGAAAATAAACATTTGAATTGCTTCGGATTCATTTTTAACTGGATGTGTCGAACATGATGCTTCATTTACAGTTTTCAGCATTTTCGTCAAATAAACTTCTTCTTTGTCTTTTAATGCTTTTGTGAAAAAGTCGAACGCATTAACTATTCGTCTCGCTGATTCGGTTTCTAAACCATTTTTATTTTTCTTGGATTGCTCAATAACATAATCTTTAAATAATTGGTTATCATAATCAACGGTTGAAAAAATATAATTTGATTTACGCTTAATCATATTTTCAAAAAGCACTTCTTCATTTTCTGTTAAAGTCCGAATTGATTTTAATTTGGAAAATAAAGCCGAAAGAAAAACAACAATCGTTGTTAATCTCTGCTGACCGTCAATAACTCCAAAATTGCTTTCTGATTTTTCTTCAAACAGAAAATGACCAAAATAATAAGGTGTTGTGGCTGAACTTTTATTATAATCTTCTAAATCCGTCAAAAAAACATTCACATGTTTTGGCGTTTTGCTTTTGTCAAATTCTGTATCCCAAGAATAAGCTCTTTGATAAGTCGGAACAAATATTTTGTTCCCTGCCAACATTTTATTTACCGTTGTTGATGCTTCCATATAATTATTGTTTCTTTTTTACAAATTAATAATAGAACGGGGTGGCGAAGCCACCCCCGTTTTGTTAACCAGCTCTTTCACTCAGTTTTTTGAAAGTTTTATCATAAGTACCTATCCAACTTCCTTTTTTGAAAATGATAGTAGAACCAGAAGCATTACGAAAGTCTCCAAGTGAAGAAACAGCAGCATCTTTGATTTTTCTGCCTGTTTCGTCATATGTGCTATACCAACTTCCTTTAACAAAAACGATAAAATCACTACCGATACCACAAAGGTCACCAACTGATGAGGCTGCAATATCTTTAATTTTCTTTCCACTACCGTCAAAAACTGTGTACCAGCTTCCTTTTAATTGAACGTCTGAAATTGCCATATTATTTATTTTTATTTTTTATGCCTACTCTGATTAGTTTTCGGCTTCCCTATTTTTAATTTCAAAAATATGTCGAGCCTACGTCAAAATATGTCGTTATTCCAAAAATCTGTCTGCGTGTCTTTTTTTTTGCATTGGCTCTAACGGACAAGTATATGCGTAGTTGCGGGCTTTCAAGGGACAATCGTCTAAAGTTTGCACAAATGTTATTTACTTGCACAAAGTTTCAAGTTTACACATCTGCCCACAAAAAAAAGCAATGAACGCTCTACCATATGTTATGCGTATTTTATTATTAATCATTGAAATAGAAATTTAATTGTTGTATAAAAAGCATTGTATTTACCAGATTTAAAAGATAAATAATCATCAACAAATTTTAAGAATTCAGTATCATCAAGCGTTTCGTCTAAAAACGGTTCAATTGCTTTTTTACGCATTTCATTCAACTTAGGAATAAATAGATTAAGCCTTTTTATAGTTTCAATTGCCGCTAAATCATCTTCATTAAGAGCGTCAATATAACCGTCAAAGGTGAATTTAAATCTTTTATCACAATTAATATGTAGTGGGGTAATGAATAATTCGTCATCGAACCATTCTCCTTTTGAATTACCACAGTGTAAAGGTTCGCCTTTTTGTAAATTCTTTTGGCAAGAACAAATCATATTTGAGAAATCCAACGGGTCAACAGAAGATAAATGTTGTGGTCTCAAATGCTCAATATGATAATCTGTATTAATCAATTCTCGCTCACAGTAACAACAAATTCCACCTTGCTCATTCATCAATGCATTTAGAACTGCTTTTTTTTCATTTCCCTGCAATTTGTCATAAGAAGGTTTCCAATCTTCATTTTCCAATTGTTTCCAGTTTGTAAATTCAATTGGCTCTGAGCCTTTTGTGATATATTTCATTTTCCAATAATATTTTTCCGTTTTATTAATACATTTGCTTTAATCAACTCAGGGTCATCTCCATTCATTTCTTCTTGTAACTCTGTAATTAATAGTTTTGCAACTTCAATTTCGTTATTTTGAATTGCAACATATAATTTATGAATTTTTTGCTTATTAGGTCTTGCATCCACAAACATAATGTCTTCTAAAATTCTATCCGAATTAAGTCCAAAAGATTGTGAAGGCTTACTAATAATAAATTCTTTCTGAGTATTATCTAACAAAAAAATATTATCTGGTTTTATATGGCTAAGTATTTGGGGTGAATGAGTTGATACTATAAATTGACAATTAGGAAATACTTCTGACATTTTAGTGATAATCATTCTCTGCCAACTTGGATGCAAATGTAAATCAATTTCATCTATCAGGATTATTCCTTCTCCATTTAGAGGATTTTCATTTGTTGGATTTGCAATTGAAAGTCTTCTCGCAATATCTCCCACAAGAGCAAGTAAATTTTTTTCACCGTCCGATAATTGCTCTAAGGAAAGTGTTATATCATTTTTATCAACAAGCATTTGTGGACGGGGTGAACGAACAACTCTAAGATTTGTATATTCTGGGATAAAAAATTCGATTGCTTTTATAACGTAATTTAGTTCTTTATACTCATTTAAAGAAGCATTATTTTTACGTTCAAATTCCTTACTAATTATTACATTAAAATCTTTTGAGAGTTCGTTAGATAGCATTTCTAACTCAAATCTATTTAACTGTTTTTTTATCGGATGGAATTCTTTAAAAACTTTTTCGATTTCTTTCTTTCCTTTATCACTTATCCACCAAAAGCTTAATAAAACTGAAAAAATTATTGTTTCCCAAACAAATGAAATATAAGATGAGATTTCCTTTTCATTGTAATCATTAAACGAAATTTCATTAAAAATTCGTTCTAAAATATAAAAAGGAATTTGTTCGGTTTTATTGATTAATTCATTTCTTGTTTCTGATAAAACACTCATTTTGTGAAAAAAATACTCAACATCTTGAAGTGTATGACTAATTTTATTATTATTTCTATTTTGAAAATTAACTAACTCACTTAGTTTTACAAGTTCATGAAAAATATATCTTGGGTCTTCTAAAATAATTCCTTTTTCAATTAGAGTTAAAAATCTGTTAATTTCATCTTTTTCATAATGGCTTTCATCTAATGAGATTAAATTTTCTGTTAATAATTTAACCAATTTATTAATCTTTGTTTTAATCCATTTTTTATTTTGAAACATCCATTTTGAACGAGATTGAGCTTGTTCATTTATAATATCATCTTGAATTCTAAACCATTCAAAAAAAGATTGATAATTAGCTTTTCCACCAAGAGCATTATCATAAACATCAAGAGTATAAATACTTTCTTTTCCCTTAATCTCAGTAGATATGGAATTAACATTCCTATCAACTGGATAATAAACTATAATTGGCAGAGTTTTATTAGATTTTTTTAACTCTTGGAATATCGAAGAAAGTTCTGAAACTTCTCCCAAATCAGATTTTTTATTTAAGGTTGAATATTTTTGTGTTTTTGTTAATTGCCACGAAAAATCATTTTTTTCTTTACAAATAGTTGTTTTAACCAAAGAATATTCTTGTCCATTTTTTATGCTATTTTCAGGAATAGGTCTTCCTGTTGTATTTGAACGTTGAATTCTATTAATCAACCAAGAAAGATTGATTGCTATACTATCAAGAATAGTTGATTTTCCTGAACCATTTATACCTACCAAAATATTAATTTGGGGTGAAAAGTTAATATTTAGATTTGAAATTGCTCTAAAATTTTCTATTTCAAGTGTTTTTATAAACATATTTTTCTATTTAATATTTCTCAAATATAAGCATTTTTATAGTTTTGGCTAAATCTGATTACGCATAACGAAAAATGCTAAACGCAGGTGCAGGATTTGAAAGTAAAATGTTT
>DYPB01000334.1 GCA_020720185.1 Flavobacterium psychrophilum
ACAACTTATATTGCAAAAACCGAAAATTGTTTGTTTATGACAATTGTTCAAAGAAATATCATTCCAAACTATGCTCAATATATTCAAGCAAAAAAGAAATGGACAAATGCTGAAATAAAGAAAGTTGAAAATTCATTTCTTGACAATGCAGTTAAAGGAAAATTAGATTATACGGGTAACAAGGGAACTGTTAGTGAAATTAGCATCGGAAGTTTTAACGGACGCAAACTTGAATATAGTGCAATAAATCCAGCGACAGGAGAAAGAGGCAAACGCTTTACTATTTTGCTTTTGGTTAGAGATAAGTTAGTAAACTTTGAATGTTGGTATTTACAAGACAATGATACTTCAAGAATTGAAAAAGATAATTTTCAAAATTCTATCACTACAAATTAATATTTTGTAATTTTGCAATATGGAAAATAAAAGATTAACATTGTATGTAGACACCTCTGTAATTGGAGGCTATTTTGATGTTGAGTTTGCTGAAGCAACTCAATCATTGTTTGATAATCTTGAAAATTCTCAATATAATATTATGTTTTCTTCTGTTACCGAAGATGAATTAATCAATGCACCAAAACAAGTCAGAGAATTTTTAAATTCAATTCCTGAAGAATTAAAAATGATAGTTGAACTTTCCGAAGAAGCTGTAAATCTTGCAGATACTTATATTGCTGAAAAAGTGGTGGGGAAAACTAGTAGAGAAGACTGTTTTCATATTGCTTTAGCAACAATTCACAAGGCAGATATTTTAGTGAGTTGGAACTTTAAACACATTGTAAATGTATTTAGAATTAGAGGTTATAATGCTGTAAATCTTAAATTAGGATACGCTCAAATAGATATTCGTTCACCAAAAGATATAATAAATTATGAAGAATAAAGAAAAAATAATCGAAAACTTCAAAGCGGTAAAATTTATGCGTGAAGTTCGTGACAAAATTAGTGAAGACATAAAAGAAATGAACTTTGAACAATTAAAAAAATACTTTGAAGAACGTAAATTAAAAATAGCCGAAAAATAAAAACTGGCTACAACAAGGTATTTGCAAAAAAGCGGGTTCAGTGCTTAATTTAAGTTCAGTAATTTCTATTAGCTTAGGTGCTTAATCAAAGTTTCGGCATATTTAACCGCTTCTTCGCAAACCCCCAAAACGTTATGCCTCACCCTAAAAGACGACCATGCTAAAAATAAAATGACGACAGAAAGAAAAAATAATTATATTTTCCAAATACTGTCAAGACTAAATTATGTCAACAATCTTTGGGAATAGAATAAAGACAATTCGAGAGGAAAAACAAATCCCTCAACGACAGTTAGCTTCTGCGTTAGAAATTGACA
>DYPB01000335.1 GCA_020720185.1 Flavobacterium psychrophilum
TTAACCACAAATGTGTCTGCGGAGAACGAAACCGCCACTTTTGCCAAACCGCTGTTACCAGATGCCATTTTTTATTTCTTGGTTTATTCGTTCAATTATTTTCGGTAAATCTTTGTCTATTAGTTCCCTAAATCGCTTCTCTACAATTTGTTCTATGTCGTTACTGTCATTTTCAAAGTATTTTTCAATGTCGGTTTTTGTCAAAATTTGTTTTTGAAATGCTTGGTGCCATTGAGGTCTTAAAAGACCGTTTGCTTTTACCACCTTTGTAAATACGTCATTATTTTTTTTATAAATCTCATAAAGTTTTTCTCTTGCTTCTTGTTCGCCAAGTCCTATTTTGCAGTCAAATGTAACTTGATTATTTCTTAAATTGAATTCAAAAAGAAACATCCAATTGTCGGTTAGGTCGTCTGTTTTAGAAACAAGTCCAACGTCTTTAAGTGTTTGTAAGTTCTCAAACAAATAGTTTGGTTGAAAACGTATATAAGTCTTACTACTTTGAAAAGGTTTGATTGATTTTTCGCTTGAAATTAGGTTTTGGATTTTGTTCCAAATTTCACTACTGTCTGTCGGTACTGAATATTTAAAAACGAGGTCAAAAGCCGATTTGTATTTTTTGTAAAGTTGTTGAGCAACTTTTTCTATTTCTTCATTTTTGTTCAGCATAGATTTTAATGTTTGTAGATATTGTTCAAAAACAAAACGAGTTTTGTCTGCAAGTTTTAAACGCTGGCTTGAAATTACTTGTTCTATAAGTTTTATTATGTGTTCATAATTTAGTTGAACATAATTGTCTTGTTCGCTTTCCGAAATTTGCTGGTCGTAAAGTGATAAATAAATATAGATTTTGTGTTTAAAGTCGGGGTATTCGCTTTCAATAAGTTTTCTGTACTTTTCAAGTTGTCCTTTTTTTTCTGGCGAATAGATTTTATTTTCTATTACAATGCAAAATTCATTTTTCCTTGATAGAAAAATTAAGTCAATATTTTTATATTCTCGTCTAATTTCTAAATCATCAAAGTCAAGTTGCACAAAGTCAAATACAGACAAACCTGTTTCGTTTCCTAAATTTTGAAACTGGTTTTCTTTGAAGTAAATTTTGATAAATTCTTTTAGAGCAAAGTCGCCCAAATTATGGCTTTCTGTCGGATTGAAAAACCAAGCTAAAAAGTTTGAATGTTGCAATTCTTTATGCGAAACTCGTAAAATGTCCATTAGATTGACTTCTTCGTTTACAAGATTTTGCAAACTCGTAAAGTCTTCGTCAAGCATTAATTCTTTTAGTTCTGTTTCTGTACTGTTTATCATTTTTCGGTCTGTCTGTTATGGTTGCAGGTAAC
>DYPB01000098.1 GCA_020720185.1 Flavobacterium psychrophilum
AAGTAGTTTGAGTTTGGAATAGATTTCTAATGCGTAATTTGGGTTTAAAGAATAAAATTTTCAATAAGAACATACAATTTAGACGATTTAGCCCAATGTTGAATCGTCTAAATTGTTTATAATCCGATAACACATTCTGATTTTATATTATAATTTTTATACTCATAAAGTCTAAAAAAAAATAGAAATTATAGGTTGTTTCTTAAAAATTTCAAAAGAAAATCACAAAATAGTCTTAAAAATTGACGGCTAATGCAAATTTTAACCATTTTTTAACATTTTACTGTCAAAAAAAATGCCAAATTTGACCTCATAAAAAAAATAAATAAATATTTATACAAATAAATTTATAAAAATGGAAGACAATACTAATTTAGACATTAGAGCCATCAACGAGAAAATAGAAAGAGAAAGTGCGTTTATTGACTTACTTTCGATGGAAATGAACAAAGTTATCGTGGGTCAAAAACACATGGTTGAACGACTGTTAATAGGCCTCTTAGGACAAGGACACATTTTACTTGAAGGTGTGCCAGGATTGGCAAAAACATTGGCAATTAATACCTTATCTCAAGCAATTAGTGGTAGTTTTAGCCGTATTCAATTTACACCAGATTTATTACCCGCGGATGTTGTTGGAACAATGATTTACAACATCAAATCTAATGAGTTTTCAATAAAAAAAGGACCTATTTTTGCCAATTTCGTCTTGGCAGATGAGATAAATCGTGCCCCTGCAAAAGTGCAATCAGCTTTGTTAGAAGCTATGCAAGAAAAACAAGTTACCATTGGCGATACAACTTTTAAGTTAGACAAACCATTTTTAGTATTAGCAACTCAAAACCCTATCGAACAAGAAGGAACTTATCCACTGCCCGAAGCACAGGTAGATAGATTTATGCTAAAAACCGTTATTGATTATCCGAAAATGGATGAAGAACGATTAGTAATTAGACAAAATTTAAAAGGTAGTTTTGAAAAAGTAAACCCTGTTGTATCAGTAGAACAAATTTTGCGTGCCCAACAAGCCGTTCGTGAGGTTTATATGGACGAAAAAATCGAGAAATATATTTTAGATATTATTTTTGCCACTCGTTATCCTGAAAAATACAAATTAGAAAGTTTGAAACCCCTAATTTCATTCGGGTCATCACCTCGTGGAAGTATCAATTTGGCGACAGCCGCAAAATGTTACGCCTTTATTAAACGCCGTGGCTATGTAATTCCAGAGGATGTCCGAGCTGTTGTTCACGATGTTTTACGACACAGAATAGGCATTACTTATGAAGCCGAAGCCGAAAATGTCACAACGATGGATATAATCAATAAAATTATTAACGAAGTAGAAGTTCCGTAGCCCAGCCCAACCCTTCCAAAAGGGAGAGGCTAAGATTAAGTGAAATAAATTAAGTAGTAACAAAAGAGTTCCTCCCTTTCGGGGAGGCTAGGTGGGGCTTATGCAAATAAAATTTCAAACTAAAGAAGACAGCAACCGAATCCAACAAGAGAATTTCTTGAAACTTTCGGGTGCAGAAAGGTTTCAAAGTTTTTTGAATCTATCTCGACGAATTAATCAATTATTTCCTTCAAAAGAAGCAAATAATATTAATCCAAAGAATTTTATTATTTATCTAAAAATGACAAAATGACAAAAATTTGGGAGGCAAAAATAGATGATTTTTTGATTTTGGCAAATAAACACCAAGTACGAATGCTAATGATTGGTGGTGGTGCTGTCAATTTTCATGGGTATCAACGCCATTCTGCCGATGTTGATTTTTGGATAGAAACAACAGAAGAAAATTTCAAGAAACTGATTGCAGTTTTTCAAGAAATGGATTATGAAATTGATGATTTTCCAAACGAAGTGAAAAATCAACAACAAAATATTTCAATAAAATTTTCGCCAAATGACCTTGATTTAGAATTGATTACAAACTTTAATATCAGTAAATCATTTGACGATGCATATAATGAAAGCATCAAACACGAAGTAAGAGAAGTTCAGTATTTACGCTGGAATGTTTTATCGTTTGATGATTTGATAACCAGTAAAATTAAAGCCAATCGACCAAAAGATTTATTGGATATTATGCAATTAAAAGAGATTAATAAAAAATAATCCCTCCAGAAGGGAGAGGCTAAGATTAAGTGAAATAAATTAAGTAGTAACAAAAGAGTTCCTCCCCCTCGGGGAGGATAGGTGGGCTTATGGATACCAAAGAACTATTAAAAAAAGTACGGAAAATCGAAATCAAAACCCGAAGATTGAGCGATCATATCTTTTCGGGCGAATACCACACCTCTTTTAAAGGGCGTGGAATGACTTTTAGCGAAGTGAGACCGTATCAATATGGTGATGATATTCGGGCGATAGATTGGAATGTTACCGCCCGATATAATGAAGCACATGTCAAGGTGTTTGAAGAAGAACGAGAACTAACCATGATGTTAATGGTAGATATTTCGGGTTCGGAAAATTTTGGTTCTAAAAACCAGTTTAAAGACGAAATTGTTACAGAAATTGCGGCAACAATGGCATTTTCGGCAACACAAAACAATGATAAAATAGGTTTAATTTTATTTTCTGACCAAATCGAATTGTACATTCCACCAAAAAAAGGTAAGTCGCATGTGTTGAGAATTATTCGAGAATTGATAGAATTTAAACCCAAAAGCAATAAAACCGATATTTCTATGGCTTTAAAATTTTTATCAGGAACACAAAAAAAGAAAGCAATTGTGTTTTTAATTTCTGATTTTATGACCGATAATTACGAGCAAACCCTAAAAATCGCCTCAAAAAAACACGATATAACAGGCATCAGAGTTTATGATATTCGAGAAGAAAGCATGCCAAACCTCGGAATGGTTGAGATGTTAGACGCAGAAACAGGCGTTGTAGAATTAATCAACACTGGATCAAAAACCACTCGACTAAATTACGAAAGATATTATAATGAAAATATAAAATTCTTTAAAGAAACTTTTTCAAAATGCGGTTCAGGTACGGTAAACACAAGAGTCGATGAAAATTATGTAAAGAAATTATTGGGATATTTTAAATCGAGATAAGAATTTTACCACAAAGCACAAGAAGAATTATAAAAAGCACCTAATGTTTTCCTTGTAAACTTTGCGAAAATCCTTATAAACCTTGCGGTAAAAAAATAAAAATGAAACAAAAAATAACTATATTAATCTTACTTCTTACTTCTTTTATCTATTCTCAAAAATTAGAAACAAAGATTGATAAGCACACTGCAAAAATAGGTGCACAATTTAATTTGACATTAAAAACAACAGTTGATACAAACACCGTTGTTAAATTTCCTGTGACTAAAAATTTTGGAGCGTTAGAAGTTGTTCGGTCGTATAAAATAGACACTATTGATAAAGACGACAAATACGAATTAATCAAAAAATATGCCTTAACACAATTTGATTCAGGAAGATATGTTATCCCAAAAATACCCGTGTTTTTTGGTAGAATTCCTGCCTATTCCGATACAATTTCAGTACACATTACCGATGTGATTGTTGATACATTAAAGCAAAAAATGTTTGACATTAAACCAATTGCAAACGACGAAACTCAAACAGGAAATTGGTGGAAATGGTTGTTAGGGATATTAATGATAGTCGGAATTGCAGCTTTGATTTATTATTTAATTAAACGAAATCAAGACAAAAAACTGAATAAAATTGAGTTTAAAACACCCATTGAAAAGGCAGTTGGAATGTTGCAATTATTAGAAAAAAAACAACTTTGGCAAAAAGGAGAGGTAAAAAATTATTACAGCGAATTGACTGATATCGCCCGAGAATATATTGAAGAAGTGGTCGAAATTCCTGCAAAAGAAAGCACCACTGCCGAGCTAATTGTTGCTATGAAAAAAGCAATAACGGATAAAAAATTAAAACTAAATGCAGAAGCACTTTTAGCACTCGAAAAGGTTTTGAAACAAGCCGATTTGGTTAAATTTGCTAAAGTTTTACCTCAAGATTTTGAAATTATTGAAGATCAAAAACGAATAGAAACTTCAATTATAACAGTACATAAATCAATACCAACCGAGAGTGATAATGAAATTGTTGATGTATTGGCAGAGAAAGAAAAACTGCGTAAAAAACAAAAACAAAACAGAATTATTTACACCTTTTTGATTATTGTTTTTCTATTATCTACAACACTAATTTATTTTATAGCAACTCGTGGTTTTAGTTATTTAAAAGACAATTTAATTGGTCATCCAACTAAAGAATTGATGGATAGCGAATGGATTTATAGTCAATATGGTGCTACAAATATTGCCATTGAAACACCGAAAGTTCTAAAAAGAGTAGATGTTTCTAATACCATCCCCCCTGAATTTAAAGCAGCAATAAGTAGCCATTCAACTTTTCAATACGGAAGTTTAATTGACAATTTTCAAATTGTTGTTTCTACTTTTTCATTAAAAGAAGAGACAAAAATTGACATAGATAAAGGAATTGACGCTACTGTTCAATCCTATATTCAAACAGTTGGAGCACAAGTCGTAACCATTGATAAGACCGATATTGAAACCAAAAACGGAAAAAAAGGCAAGATGAATTTTGGCGTTTTTCAAATAAAAGACCCTATCAAAAACACAACTATTTCAATGAAGTTTCAGTTCCTATATTTTGCAGAAAACAATGCCATTCAGCAAATTATGATAGTTTATAATGCAAACGATAAGTATGGAGATGAAATTTCTAAACGAATAATTAACGCTATTGAAATAAAAACTGACGAAAAATAATGGAAAAGATATCGTTTTTAAACCCACAATTTTTTTGGCTGTTTTTATTAATACCAGTCGCAGTTGCTTTTTATCTCTGGAAAAGAAAAGAACAAACGGCAACTTTAAAAATAAGTTCGACTAAGGGTTTTGCAGGTTCACAATCATTTATAACCAAATTGAAACCATTTTTAATAGTATTAAGAATCTTATCATTAGCATTAATAATCATTGCATTAGCACGACCACGAACGGTTGATATTTCAAATAAAACCAAGACCACAAAAGGAATAGATATAGTAATGGCAATGGATGTTTCGGGTTCGATGCTCGCCAAAGATTTGAAACCCAACAGAATGGAAGCACTAAAAGAGGTGGCTCAAAATTTTGTTTATGATAGACCAAATGACAGAATAGGATTAGTTGTTTACGCATCGGAAGCATATACAAAAACACCCGTTACCAGCGACAAAGCCATTGTTTTGGATGCCATAAAAGGCGTAAATTATGATCGGATTTTGCAAGATGGAACAGGAATCGGAATGGGATTAACAACAGCCGTAAACCGATTAAAAGACAGTAAGGCCAAAAGCAGAATCATTATTTTATTGACAGACGGTGTAAATAACAACGGATTTATTGATCCAGATATGGCTGCAGAGATTGCACAAAAATTTAAGATAAAAGTTTATACTATTGGAATAGGAACTAACGGAATGGCAGAATTTCCGTATGCAATAGCAGCAAATGGCTCGTTTTTATTCAAAATGATGCCTGTAGAAATTGATGAAAAACTATTAAGAAGAATAGCAAACAAAACAGGCGGAAAATATTTTAGAGCCACCAGCAACAGTAAATTAGAAAACATTTACAACGAAATAAACAAATTAGAAACCACAGAAATAGAAGAGTTAAAGTTTTATGACTATGACGAAAAATTTAGATTTTTCGCACTATTAGGAGGCTTGTTTTTATTGATAGAAATTGGGTTGAGGAATACGGTTTATAAATCATTTATATAAATCATTATGATTAAAAATTGAGTTTCTAACTTGTTTTAATTTCAGTTCTGACTGTAAATTGAGTTTCTAACTTGTTTTAATTTCAGTTCTGACTGGAAACTGGGTTTCTGACTTGTTTTAATCTTAGTTCTGACTGTAAATTGAGTTTCTAACTTGTTTTAATTTCAGTTCTGACTGGAAACTGGGTTTCTAACTTGTTTTAATTTCAGTTCTGACTGGAAACAAAATATTGAAAAATAATCTAAACTCTAAAATCTAAAATGGAATTAGACGATAAAAATTACTTGTACTTATTATTTTTGATACCAATATTGGTAGCAATTTTTCTATACAATTTATATTGGAAGAGAAAAAAACAACTCGAATTTGGTGATTTAAAAATGGTTGAACGATTATCTCCAGAAAAATCATCGTTCAAACCAATATTAAAATTTACAACTATTTGTTTGGCAATAATTGCACTGATTATAGCATTAGTCAATCCAAAAATTGGAACAAAAACCGAATCCGTAAAACGAGAAGGCATAGATATTGTATTTGCAGTCGATGTTTCAAAAAGTATGCTTTGCGAAGACATTGCCCCAAATCGATTAGAAAAAAGCAAACAATTAGTTTCACAAATTATTGCCCAACTACAAGATGATAGAATAGGAGTAGTAGCCTATGCAGGTAGTGCTTTTCCCGTTCTGCCTATTACTACTGATTTTTCCGTAGCAAAAATGTTTGTACAAAGTATGTCGCCCGATATGGTTTCGAGTCAAGGGACTAATTTGGACGAAGCCATAAAATTATCCGCCCGATATTTTGATGATGAAAAAACCAGCAAACTATTAATTATGATAACCGAGGGCGATGACCACTCCGAAGGTGCGGTTGCCGCTGCCGAGGAAGCCAATAAACTGGGTATAAAAATTCTAACCATTGGCGTTGGTACAGAGGCTGGTGGTCAAATTCCTATCAAAGAAAACGGCAGGCTGGTTGAATATAAAAAAGACAATAATGGCGAAATTGTAATTACTAAAAGAGATGCAGCAGGTTTGACCAAAATTGCCAAAGCCACAAAAGGCGGTTATGTTGATGGAAATAATACAAAAGCAGTTTTAGAATTTGTAAACGAAACTTTAAATAACACTCAAAAAACACAATTTGGAGCCTTGCAAACCGCCGATTTTCAATCGCAATATCAATGGTTTTTAGGTTTGGCATTTTTGTTGTTATTTATAGATGTTTTCTTTTTAGAACGCAAAACAAGTTGGGTGCAAAAGTTGGATTTGTTTGGGGAGAGAAAATAGAATAAAGAGGAAAGAA
>DYPB01000336.1 GCA_020720185.1 Flavobacterium psychrophilum
AGCAATGATTTACCCTACTTTATTGCTTATTAATTTTATAAACATTAAAAAAAATATATATAAAAAAAGTATTATTTTTAAGACATTTTTGAAACAGGGAAAACAATCAAAGTCGAAATACCACGAAAATGAAATTCATCTGATTGTTTTCATGAAACTAAGAATTTGAGTGACATTTTTATCACATGTTCCTTTGAAATCAATATTCAATCCAATTCAAAAATTATGAGCCATGAACCATCATTGAACTTTAAAATATAGCTTTGTGACCTCCATATTTTGCGTCGTCCAGCCAAGCAGTAACGCTATATTTTCCAATTTGCACCTTTTTGGTTTTACCATCTTCGGCAGCATCATAAGCATTAAGAGAATTTCCTTAAACAATCGAACATTTGATGCATCCCATAAATGGATTACAAAATCCGAAACCTAATCTCTTTCCACTGATTGAAAATGAACAACCACCAGTAACACCAGAAAATGCTTTTCCATCTTTATTTGCACAAGCTTAAAACCAAGTTTATCCGGGTTCAATTATCTTTGTTTTGAGTTAGTAATACCAATCACCTGTATCAAAATAAGAACCCTCATAATTCATGACTGACGAAGTTTTGTTTTCAATATAGATTTCCAAACTGCGATACCTTGTTTTAAGTTCAACAAAATCTTTTGCTGACTTAATTTTATCATGTGATAAACGAGTATCATCAGCTCCCAAAATTCGATGGTTTATGTTATCAAGGTTCACACTGATGTTTGGTTTTATGGGAATTTATTTTTTGCTCATATTATATTTTTACAAATTTCAAATAAAAGTTGATCTTTTAAAAATAGGGTTTAGTACTATTCGACCCTACGAACTTTTTTTGACGAAAAATACAAATGAAAGACATATTTCGATGTATTTTATGCTGGAGATCACGTTTCACGCAACGATATTCATCAACTATCAATGATGGGTATTATTCACTCAAAATCTGAAATTAATAAAAAATACTTAAAGTAAAGAAGCAACAATGCAAATACAGTACTACAAATACATTAAATCGCTGAAATCAGTCATTTGAAAGCATGTTATTATTTTTCCATATTCTTTCAATGATGGGTATTATTCACTCAAAATCTAAATTAGATCAAGTATGTCAATTATAGTAAAAAATGACTATCTAAAAAAGTAAAAAAGAAATAAACAAACAAATATCAGGCAAATTGAATGTCAAACAGTTGAATGAGACATAAATCACTCTCCCAACACTTGGCTATCCTCTGGAATTCAAAAATATGAATTTATCCAACATCGACTACCGACTATCTCAGAAACTATAAACATTAAAGACTATTC
>DYPB01000010.1 GCA_020720185.1 Flavobacterium psychrophilum
GCTATTTTGGTTTGTTCATTTAGACTAGGTAGAAACACATCAACGGTTGCAATATCTTCCTGACCTATTGTTGTCATTGTAGTCGTTTTACCCCTTAAAATAAATTGATTTCGTGATGTATTGGTAGAAAAATTATAACCTAAAAATAAAGAATTAGATATTAAATTATTTGGTCTCATCCTAATTAAATGACCATCGTAAGTAATATCATCATCAGTACTTAAATTAACTTTTGAGTGAGCTATTCCTTCTTTTACTAAAGAAGACCTTGTAAAAAAAATATCTCCATAGTTAACTTTATTTTTTAAAAATTCCTTTTCGTCTAAATCTAAAAGAGTAAGGTTTTCAGTATTGATATAATATTCCGAATACATATCTTTTACATTTATAATTTTATATCCGCTTCCAACTTTTTTAGGGTCGTTAAAAACACCATTGGAAAAACCATTAATCGACAATTCAATTAACTTTTTACTTTCCCAACTATCAGTAAACTCTGGAAACCTTAATTTTGGTTTAAGTATTTCCATATTAAAAAGGTGTTTTAATATTTAACTCTTGACAAAATGAAGCAATAGTATTGTCAACTTCTTTCATTTTATTTTCTACTGCTTGCAATTTATCTGCAATTGCATCAATATTAACTTCAATGGCTTCTTCAAAGGTATTTACATATCGAGGAATGTTCAAATTATAATCGTTTGCTTTTACTTCTTCAAGAGTTGCAATGTTTGAATATTTATCAATTATTGCTCTATTTTGATAGGTTTCGATAATTTTATCAATATCTTGTTCTCTTAATAAATTTTGGTTTTTTACTTTTTCAAAATCATTACTGGCATCAATAAATAAAATATTCTCGGGGGTTTCTTTACATTTTTTTAAAACCAAAATACAGGTTGGAATACTTGTGCCATAAAATAAATTAGAAGGCAAACCTATAATTGCATCAATGTAGTTTCTATCTTCGATTAAATATTTACGAATGTGACCTTCGGCTGCACCTCTAAATAAAACCCCGTGAGGAGCAATACAAGCCATAATTCCATTATCATCTAACTGATGTACCATATGTTGAATAAAAGCAAAATCGGCTTTTGTTCCTGGTGCTAATCTACCGTATTGAGAAAAACGATCATCATTAGAAAATAAAGGATTTGCAGACCATTTGGCTGAAAAAGGTGGATTTGCAACAATAGCATCAAACTTAAAATCTAAATGTTGTGGTTTTTCTAAAGTGTCTTCGTTTTTAATATCGAATTTATGATAATTGACATCGTGCAAAATCATATTCATTCGAGCTAAATTGTAGGTAGTTCGGTTTTGTTCTTGTCCGTAAAAATGCCCAACTTCTTCCACTTCTCTGGCTACTCGGAGCAATAGCGAACCACTGCCACAGGTTGGGTCATATACTGATTTTAATTTGCTTTTGCGAGTAGTAACAATTTTGGCCAAGATAGAAGAAACTTGTTGCGGAGTATAAAATTCCCCTGCTTTTTGTCCTGCACCTGCGGCGAACTGAGCGATAAGATATTCGTAAGCATCACCCAAAACATCGCCATCGGTATTGTCTAAATCAAAATCAATTTCATCTAATGCCGTAAGGATTTTTACAATAACATCGTTTCTATCTTTATTCGTTCTACCAATTTTAGTTGAGTTTAAATCTATATCATAAAATAGGTTATCGAAGTCGTCCTGACTGTCTGAACCCATTGTACTTTTTTCGATAGCATTTAAAACATTGGCTAAATCTTCTAAAATGAAAGTGCTTTGAATTTGTGCTGAATCGTCTTCATTGATAACTTTAGCATTACCTTTTTTGGCGAGGTTTGTGAACAGTTCAGAAGGTTTTAAGAAATATCCTAATGCATCAACAGTTGCTTCTTTTAAGGCTTCTAAAATAGTTTTTCCATCGGTGCTGTTTTCATCAATGCCATTAAATAAAATACCATCAGGTTTTAGAAATTCATTTGCTTTTTTTTCTAACTTCTCCGAAAGGTATTTATAGAATATAAACCCAAGTATATAATCTTGAAATTGATTAGCTGAAATTTTACCTCTTAATATATTGGCTATTGCCCAAAGTTGGGATTCTAAAAGTTTCTTTTGCTCGTCTGACATTGTAGGAATTTATTTTAAGCCGTAAAAGTATAAAATTAATAAGCAGAATAACTATTATTTAATTCATTAAGCCTAAAATAATAAGCTTAAAGCATATAAATATTACCCGTTGTGCCTTATAAAAAGTGATAAAAAAGTTGTGCAATTTGCTAAAAAACAAGTATATTGTATTTAATTTCAAAATTTTACAAGTATGCACAACTTTATTGCAAGTAATAATTTAATTTTAAACAACTAAAAAGAATTATGAAAACGAAAATTTTTATTTCAAACCAATAATACCAAAACTAATTGAGACTTTATTTTCTTAATTGTGCGACCAATTTTATGATTTGTAAAGATTATTCAAAATCTTTTATGGGTTTTAAAACAATGATTTTATCAAAATTGACAGCCTTGACAATATTTAACCCAAATTACGCATTAGGAATCTATTCCAAACTCAAAATGCAATAAAAATAAGCACTTATTCTTATTGCATTTTGAGTTTTCATAACGAAGTCTAATGCGTAATTTGGGTTTAATAGACAGATAAAAAAGTACAGACGGGTTTTAGATCCGTCTGTACGGAAAGATAGATTTCTATCATAATCAATTAGTCAAATCGATAATAGATAACGCATTATATTCGCCATTTTTTAGGGTGTATTTTACCCCGTCAACTTCTTTGTAAAATTCGATAAGTAGGGTTGCCATCGCAATGAGTCCTGCACCTATGGTTATAGATGTTGTGGGCGATAAGACTATTGTAGATACTGCATTATCTATAGGGAATTGTGCCACGGGGCTGTATGCTGTTGTGGCTATTCCTGTATTAAAATCGATAGCCGAAAAACCCGACCGCAGTCCAAAATGTGTTGCAGCTGCAGGAGCATTGATGTCGTCAATAGGTACAATATCAGATATTGTAATTTCTCCGGTTGCCATATCAGTAGTTATAGGTATCGACAATATGCTTTGCATTATGGCTCGTTTGTTAAAATTGAATCCTTTCAGTTTTTCGATTCCCTGTGGTGTTGTGGTTGCTAATGCTACGCTTTTTTTTCCCAATGGCGATATGCGGTCATCTTTTGCCACGACGCCCATTAGTGCAGATAATCGGCTGCTAACACGATTGTCTTTACCTTTTCGGATTAAGGAAGGTATGGCATCTCTGACCATTTTTCCAGCAGTTGCATTGAGTCCAAACTGACTTAAGTTTTCTCGAGTACGGACAAACGCTGGGTCTGTCATTAATCGATTTTTTGTAATGCCGCTTTTTTTGCGAACCTGATAGCCACCTTCGGCTGTTTTGTAGAAGGTTACATTTTCAATTGTTCCTTCGATAGGGAAAATCCCAGATTGTTTTGCCATGATAAATGGATTTTAAATTAATAATGAGGCAAAAATATATAGGTTTTGCAAGGTAGAAAAACAGATATTACCAAAAATGCATGTATTTGCCTAAATATTCTAAATTAGTATTTTTTTTCATAATACGGCGTATTTTGAAATTATTTGCCAAAAGGAGCCAAAATTGCCGAAATGTGTAAAAAATGTATTTTTTTGCCGTTTTTGCCGAAATGCGTATTTTTTATGCGGTGTTTTTGATATAGCGGTAAACCGCGGTTTATCGGGGGAACATCGGGGGAACATCGGGGGAAGATAGGGGAGAGGTTGCAGAAACGGTTTAATTGTTCAAAAGTTACACTTAAATGTTAATAACTCAAATTCTAATGAATTGATTTTTTAGTAATTTTGCAAAGTCTTTTTAGAAAGGTCAAACAAATTAAATAAATTAACTAAAACTATTATGATCAACTTAATTTTAACCCGAAAAAGAATTAGAAAAAGAATCGATGAAAAGATTAAGAGTTTTGCCTGTTGATATTTGTAAAATATTAGGCGTTAGTGAGCGAAGTGCCCGAGATACTTTGAACGATATAAAAGTTCATTACAAGAAAAAGAAGCATCAAATAATTTGTTTGGAAGAGTTATGCGTCTATTTGGATATTAAAAACCCAGAGGATATTGAGCAAATAAAAGCCGAAATGAATTAAAATAGTCAATGGCATATTCAATTTGTTTTGGTTGCTATTGTTATTAACCCGACGAGAGAAATAGAGAATATGGCATAAAAACGATAAAAAATAAGTTTGTACGCAATGTTTATATACTATTTATGAAAGTTGTAGCTCAATTTTTTGAGTAGCAAACTTATACATTAAAATTTTGCCAAAAATAAGCAATAAAATATTTTTTGCCTTATTAATTATATTAAATTTAACTTTGCAAAATGGAAACACCAAATTTAATAAACATTCCAACCATTAACGATACTCGTGGCAACCTTGCCGTAATTCAAAACGATGTTATTCCGTTCGAAATCAAGCGGGTATATTATTTATTTGATGTGCCCAGTTCCGCTTTCAGAGGAGGTCATTCTCATATCAAACAGCACGAAGTTTTGATTGCATTAAGCGGTAGTTTTACAGTAACAACAACCGATGGCAAGGATAAAAAAAGTTTTTTACTCAATAAACCAAATGTTGGTTTACATTTACCAACAGGTATTTGGAGAGAGTTGGAAGATTTTTCATCGGGAGCAGTTTGTTTAGTTTTTGCATCAGATGTTTTTCAGGAAATAGATTATATTCGTGTTTATGAGGATTTCTTAAACTCAAAAAAATGAAGTTGCTTTATATAACTCCTACCATTAATTTTGATGGAGGCATACAAAAAGTATTGTCCGTTAAGACCAATTATCTTATAGAAAATTTTGATTATCAAATAGATATCCTTACACAAGACAACGGAAATTCAAATTTATTTTTTCCTTTCAATAAAAAAATTGGCTTATTTGATATGGTTTTATCTCGGAATAAGGTTCTTAAATTTTTTCAGTACCGAAACCAAATTCAAAACCAGATTAGAAATTCAAAACCTGATATTATTATTGTATGTGATGCCGGGATAAAGGCATTTTTGTTGCCAATTCTTATAATGGCAAAAACGCCAATATTTTTTGAAATGCACGGATCAAAATTTAATGAATCCCAAAATTTTAATCCTACAGTTATCAATATTTTTTTTAGAAAATTAAAATATTTTTATAAATTCATTTTGATTAAAACCTACGATAAAGTAATATTTTTATCAACCGAAAGTTTATCAGAATGGAAAGTCAAAAAAGCAATTATAATTCCAAATCCATTAGAAATCAATAGCAAAAATATTTCAGATTTGAGTGCTAAAAAAATTTTAGTTGTTGCCCGACATTCATATGAAAAAGGATTAGATAAATTATTAAATATATGGAAAATAATATCTCAAAAATATCCCGATTGGACATTAGAAATTTATGGTTCGGGCTATCTAACTTATCAATTAATTGAACAGTCAAAATTATTATCAATTACAAAATCAGTTCATTTTTTTGAACCTATCAAGAATATTTCTGAAAAATATTTAAAAGCATCCATTTATTTAATGACCTCTAGACAAGAAGGGTTTGGAATGGTTTTAATAGAAGCAATGAATTTTGGTTTGCCTTGCGTGGCTTATGATTGCCCTGTTGGTCCACGAAGTATCTTAACCAATAATGAGAATGGTTTTTTAATAACAAATGATAATGAAAATGAATTTGTAAATGCTGTTTGTCAATTAATCGAAGATAAAAATTTACGAATTGAAATGGGGAAAAACGGGAAAAAATCAACTCAAAATTACGATATCGGAATAATTATGAAAAAGTGGAATGACTTATTTACCCTTTTAAAGAACAAAGATATCCTACTCTAAAAATATTAAAAATCAATAAATTAGGATTATTTCCTTCAAGATTTTTAATAATGTTTTTCTCAAATAGTTGAAATGTTTTTGCAACAAAAAAAGAAAGTTTAGTTTTTTTCAAAAACACATACAAACGAATCATTTTTACATAATTTTTATCAATTTTCTTATCAATATACAACTGTAATAAATTTTCTAAAGATACTTTTGTTTTTTTTATAAAAACTATATTAAAATCAATATCATTGTGCAAAACTGGGTTTTCAATATGCTTTATTTTTGATTCCAAAAGCATCATCTGATATGAGAATTGAGTATCATCGTGTCCATATTTTTTCATTATAGGATCAAATTTTATTTTATCAAATAAATCTTTCCTTATAAGAGTATTGTTAAATAAAAATAATGAATATGGCCTTTTATTACGATTTTCAACACTTATATCTTCAATATATTTGCCATACTTCCATCTTAATTTTTGATTTTCAGAAGGACAATTTTCAGGATGCAATCTACCACCATAAACCGCATCGTAATCATTAATAGTATCAATATATTTTTGTATATAATTCTTTTTCAGTATAATAGAATCTCCATCAATAAATAGCAAATAATTATATTTTGATTTTCTTACAAGAGAATTTCTATTTTCTCGATGCGCTAGATTAGTAATATTTATCCCAAAATTACAATTCTCTAACTGATTAATCGTTTCATTTTCAATATTAAAAATTGAATTTGACGCATCGTCTTGACATAAAATTTCAAAATCAATTCTACACTCTAAACATTGCTTATGCAACTCTATAACTAAAGGAATTAGAAGAGAATTGTAGGTTGGAATTAAAATTGAAAGCATCTTTTGTTATTTTATAATATATTTGCAAAGAAAATATATTTTGAGCAATGATTTATGTTTTTGATAAATAAAAAATAAGAATGGATATTTACAAGATATTAAAATTCAATAATTATATTAAAAACCACCGCATTAAATTTTTTGGGTTGTGGTTATTATCGGTTTTAAATAAACGGTATTTAGCCGTTCAGTTTGACCCTGTTTTAGCCTGTAATTTACGCTGTAAAATGTGTTATTTTACTGATGCTGATTATGTTAAAAAAAATATGAAAGGCATTTTTCCAAAAGATGAAATAGAACTTTTAGCAAAAAACATATTCAAAAATGCACTAAAACTACAAATTGGTTGTGGTGCTGAACCTACACTTTTTAAGCACAATGTGCATTTAATTGAAACTGCAAAAAAACACAAAGTACCTTATATTAGTATGGTTACCAACGGTAATATACTTAGCAATCAAGATATTATAAATTTTTCAAAAGCAGGGTTAAATGAATTTATCTTATCGGTTCATGGTGTTACAAAAACTTCATATGAAGATTTTATGGACAAGGGTAATTTTGAAATATTTCATCAGGTTTTGGAATTTATAAGCAATGAAAAACGGAATAATTCAAAATTAAAATTGCGATTGAATTATACTTTCAACGAAGATAATTTTGAAGAATTGAAGCAGTTTTTTGAAGTTTTTGGCAAATATAATATTGATGTAATTCAGCTTCGACCTATTGATAAAATTGGAGAAACTACCTATAATAATTTCAGTTTATCAAAAATTCAAGACCTATATTTTAATGTTTCAGAAAATTTGAGAAAAGAGTGTCAAAAAAGAAAAATCACACTATTGCAACCACAATCAATTACTCGCAACGAAACGCTTTCATTAAAAGTTAAAACTGAAAATGATAGTTCGTATTTAATTCCTTACACTTATTGTTATGTTTCTCCCAATGAATTTTGGAAGCCAGATTTTGATTGGAAAAATGAAAGTTTTTCATCTTGGAAGCGTAGAAATAATTGGGATAAAACGCTTTTTAAAAATATTTTTACATCCAAAGAAAAACTTTATAATATCAATAGAAATATGCTGAATTATTTAGTTTTAATAAATTAATTTTAACAGATTATGGAAAATTATACAAGAGAATTAATTGCCAAAACTATTTATAATAATCTTATAAACAACAAATTACATTTGCAAAATCAATTTTTGATAACAAAAGATAAAATTATTTTTTTTTATTTAGATAATTTATTACCCATTAAACTTGCAATTGAAATTCAAGCAATTTTTCCAAAATCAGGTGAGATGAAGTTAAAAAAAAATATTAGGGAATCAAAATATATTGGTGTCCAAATGAATTTGTATCATCTGCTTTTAGAAGAGACTATATTATTTTTCTGAAAAACCTTTATTAGCAACTGATACTTTTCATATTACTTCGTTTCGAGGTCGCCCTGAAAATAAATTCGTGGATAAAATTTTGCAACTTGACTCCTTTTTAAGAATGAATATTCGCAAAATATTTAAAAAAGGGGTTATAGAAAATCCACATATTTATAGAAAGGAAAAATAATTACATTGTTTTTTGAACCACTTCAAAGATTTTTCCATCCTCACATTTTAAGGTTTTTGATGGAAATTTCATCAATAGTGCATAATCATGAGTAGATAAAATTACAGTTTTTCCTGTGGCATTTACTTTTTTCAATATTTCTAAAACCTCACTACTTGTTTGTGGATCTAAATTTCCTGTTGGCTCATCGGCTAAAATAAATTCAGGATCATTCAATAAGGCTCTTGCAATAGCAACACTTTGCTGTTCTCCTCCAGATAACTGATGTGGCATTTTCGATGCAAAATCTTTAAGTCCAACTTTGTCAAGCACTTCATCAATTTTTTCATCCATTTTTTGAATATCAGTCCAACCAGTTGCTTTCAATACAAATTGCATATTTGCATGAATACTTCTATCTGAAAGGAGCTTAAAATCTTGAAAAACAATTCCAATTTTTCGTCTTAAAAATGGAATTTTATCATCCGTTAATCCATTTAATTCAAAACCAACAATATTTCCTTCACCAGTAATTAAAGGCAAATCAGCATAAAGTGTTTTCATAAAACTACTTTTACCAGAACCTGTTTTACCAATAATATAAATAAATTCTCCGTGTTTTACTTGCAAATTTACATCTGATAAAATTGCATTTCCTTCTTGATAAATGGTAACATCTTTTAATGTTAAAACAAATTCTGACATAATATTTTAGTTTTTTGATATGCAAAAGTAATCAATTTTTAAACTTAAAATCGTAATTTTTAATTGAAAATCATTGTTTACAAAAATGTTTATAATAAATTTCATTTTTTTTAGTTGTACCTATTAATAACTTACTTTTGAAAATAAAATTTATCATTATGAGAAAATCAATTCAACTGATATTGTGTTTTTTGTTTTTAAACACAATGGCACAAAAATCAACTATCTATACAACTGATTTGGAGGATTATAATACTGCTATTTTCTTGTATAAAAACACACAATATCAATCGGCTCAAATTATTTTTAATAAAATTATTACTAACAAAAATCCTAAATTAAATTCCTTACAAGAAGATTGCAACTACTATTTTGCATCGTGTAGTTTGCATCTTAATCAGCAAAGTGCTGGAAATTTAATGGAAACTTTTGTCGAAAATTATCCGTCAAGTACTAAAAATAATAAAGCTTTGTATCAAATATCTAATTTTTATTTTAATCAATCCAATTATCCAAAAGCATTAGAATGGCTTAATAAAGTTGATACAGATAATCTATCCGATGATACTATTGATGCTTTTAATTTTCAGAATGGATATTGCTTTTTTATTGCGAAAGATAATAAAACCGCAACAAATTATTTCAATAAAGTACTAAATTCTAACGATTATGGCAAGCAAGCAAAATATTATTTAGGATTTATGGCCTATCAAAATAATGATTATAACGCTGCAAATAAACAGTTTGAACAAGTAGCCGAGGATGAAAAATACAAATCAAAACTGTCTTATTTTCAGGCTGATATGAATTTCAAGCAAGGAAATTTTCAAGAAGCAATAGATTTAGGAATGCTTGCAATGACAAAATCTACTGTTGCCGAAAAATCAGAATTAAGTAAAATTATTGGCGAAAGTTATTTTAACTTACAACAATATGATAAAGCTTTGCCGTATTTGATGGCATATCGTGGTTATAAAGGAAAATGGTCAAATACAGATTTTTATCAATTAGGCTATGCTTATTACAAACAAAATGATTTTGAAAATGCCATTTCTCAATTTAATAAAATCATTGAAGGTAAGAATTTTATTGCACAAAATGGATATTATCATTTGGGCGAATGTTATCTAAAAACCGATAGAAAACAACAAGCTATAAATGCTTTTAAAAATGCCTCCGAAATGGAATTTGATACTAAAATTCAGGAAGATGCTGCATTAAATTACTCAAAATTAAGTTACGAAATGGGTAATTCTTATCAATCAGTTTCTGATATTTTAATGGCATTTGTAACAAAATATCCTAAAAACAATAATACATTTGAAATTGAGAGTTTATTAATAAATTCATTTGTTACCTCAAAAAATTATGCTGCTGCATTAGATATTTTAGAAAAATCAAATAATCCAAAACAAAAATCAGCTTATCAAAAAGTTACATTTTATCGTGCATTAGAATTTTATAACGACGGAAATTATCAAGAAGCATTAATTTTATTAAAAAAATCTACCGCAAATCCTATTGATGAAAAATTTACCGCAAGAGCTACTTTTTGGAAAGCAGAAACAGAATTTGTTTTAGAAAATTTTATCAATTCGGCATCAAGCTTTAATGATTTTATAAAATTTCAATCAGCAAAAAACACCTCTGAATTTAAAAATGTAAATTATAATTTGGGTTATTGCTATTTTAAATTAAAAGATTATGAAAAATCAGCAAATCATTTTCAGGCACAAATTGATACCAATAAAACAGATGTAACAAGACTGAATGATAGTTATTTAAGGCTTGGTGATTGTAAATTTGTAACCTTAAAATATTTGCCCGCAATGGAGGCATACCATAAGATTGCAGATGCAAAAAATATTGATTCAGATTATGCTGTCTACCAAAAATCAATTTGTTATGGTTTTTTGAATAAAAATGATAAAAAAATAGAAAATTTTAATCTTTTTTTGAAAAATTATTCAAAATCACAATATAGAGACGATGCTTTGTTTGAATTAGCAAATACTTATATTGCCGAAAAAAAAACGGATTTAGCCATTAAGACTTACGAGCAATTAATTAATGAATTTAAAAATGGTTTGTATCATGCAAAATCCATTTTGAAACAAGGTTTAATTTATTATAACGATAATAAAGATGATTTGGCACTTGTAAAATTTAAAAAGCTAGTTGCCGATTTTCCCAAATCAGAAGAATCTATTGAAGCTGTTGCAACCGCAAAATTAATATATATTGATAATGGCAAAATTGACGAATATGTAAATTGGATTAAAGATCTTGATTTTGTAGAAATTAATAATTCAGAATTAGACAATGAAACCTATAAATTTGCAGAAAAACAATACTTACAAAACAATTACAAAGCAGCCATTAGTAATTTTTCAAAATATATTTCACAGTTTTCAGAAGGAATTAATGCTTTGAAAGCAAATTTTTATCTAGCCCAATTGCTCTTTTCAGACAATCAAAAAACAAAATCTATTGCTAATTATAATTTTGTAATTGACCAATCAAAATCAGAATTTACCGAACAATCATTAGTAAGGTTATCTGAAATTTATTTAAAAACCGATAACTATGCAAATGCTTTATCAGCTTTAAAGCGATTAGAAAACGAAGCCGATTTTCCTCAAAATAAGTTATTTGCACAAGCCAATTTGATGAAAATAAATTATGAAAATAAAGATTTTGCAAATGCTGTAATTTATGCCGAAAAAGTATTGATGAATCCGAAAATGGACAACAAAATTAAATCAGAAGCTCAAATTATTATTGCCAGATCTGCCATAAAAACCAATGATGACGCCCGTGCCAGAATTGCTTATTCAAAACTGTTAATCATTGCTAAAGGCGAATTGGCCGCAGAAGCTTTATATTTTGATGCTTATTTTAAAAACAAAGACGGTAAATTTGAATTATCAAATAAAGCGGTAAATAAACTCTCAAAAGATTATTCATCTTATAAATATTTTGGTGCAAAAGGATTAATTATTATGGCAAAAAATTTTTATGTATTGAAAGACAGTTTTCAGGCAACCTACATTTTAAACGCTGTAATTGAGAATTTTACAGATTTTGATGATGTAGTTCTAGAAGCACAAAAAGAATTGGATACTATTAAAGGTGAGGAATCAAAAATAAATTCGTCTGTTGGAAAATAAAACACTGATAATAAAGGATTTAACAATCAAATAAATCCGTTTAATTTACCTTCAAATATATTAAAAAATAAAGATATTAATATGAAAAACATAATCACATCAAGCTTAATAATAACCTCAATATTTTGCTTTTCTCAAAAAAAAGACGAAAATATTGGTACTGAAGTTGTAAATGTTATAAAACCATATACACCAACTATTTCAGATGCTTTTAAAATAAAAGAAACTCCAGCTTTAGACGATGACGAAACTATTAAAAAAGAGACTGTTCAATATCATATCTTTTCATTTCCTGTGGCTTCAACATTTATTCCTGCAATAGGTAATGCCGCTCCTGTTGATAAAGAAAAACCAGAAAATTTACTGAAAAACTTTGTGTCTATTGGCGGTGGAAACTATGGAACTGCTGTTGCAGAATTATTTTTGACTGATAATATAGTTGATAATCAATATATTGGAATTTCATTACAAGATTTATCTTCTCAAGGTGGAATTAAAGATTTAGACCTTTCCGATAAATTTTATAACACTAATTTAGAGGTTTCTTTTGGTAATAATCAAATCAATAAATTATGGACTATTGATGCTGGATATCAAAATCAAGTTTATAATTGGTATGGTTTGCCAACAGATTTTGGTATCGATTTAAGTACAATTGACAGAGAAAATAAAATCAATTCGATTGACCCTAAACATACCTATAATAATTTTTATGTTACTGGAAATCTTAAAGTTAAAGAATCATTTTTTAAAGAAATGAGTTTAAAATTTGAACGATTTTTAGATAATTTTGCATCGGCAGAAAACCGTTTTTATATCAAACCAACTCTTGAATTTGAGTTGTTTGATACTAAAATTAAAACCAATTTTATTACCGATTATTTGGCTGGAAATTTTGATAAAAATTATTATAATTCTAATCTCGAAGACATAAAATATGGGTTTACAAACTTGGGAATTAATCCAAATATCGTAATTAACAAAGATGATTGGACAATAAATATTGGAGCAAATTTGCTTTATTTCTCCAATAATATTGACAAAACATCAAAGTTTTTGGTTTATCCACAAGTTACAGCCTCGTTGAAAGTAGTCGAGAATTATATGATATTTTATTGCGGTTTTGAAGGTAATATGATTCAAAATTCGTATAGAGATTTTACAAATAATAATCCATTTTTGTCGCCAACTTTTGAGGTGCGTCCCACCGAAAAAGTAATGGATATTTTTGCAGGTTTGAAAGGAAAATTAGCAAGCACAATTAGTTATAATATTCGTGGAGCAGCTGTAAATGAAAAATACAAACCACTTTTTCAGTTCAATGATTATTATTTATATAACGATAATTTAAACGGTTATGCCGTAGGAAATTCTATGCAAGTTATTTATGACAATGTAAAAACCGTTTCATTTTTTGGCGAATTGAAAGCCGATTTTTCTAAAAAAATATCTGGAAGTATTAGTGGAAATTTAGAAACATTTGTGTTAGACAATGAAGAAAAAGCGTGGAATTTGCCAAATTTGAGACTAAATTCCAATTTAGATTTTGACTTTAGCGAAAAATGGTATGCAGGAACAAATATTTTTTATGTTGGCGAACGATTTGACAGACAAAAAGATAATAATATTGTTTGGATAGTTGCCCCTGATCTAAATATTTACAACAAAAAACTGCCGAGTTATTTTGATGTAAACACCCATATTGGCTATAAATACACCAATAAATTTACGGCATTTTTGAAAGCCAATAACCTTGCCAATCAACAATATCAAAAATGGTTGAATTATCCAGTGCAAGGAATTCAGATGGTTTTTGGGGTGAATTATAAATTTTAGAACCCGACCTATCAAAAGAGGAGAGAGTAAAAAGCAAATCATTTTATGCAACAAAAACAAGAAATCCTACAAAAATACAAACAATTTGTCCAAGATAAAATTGATGTTTTTCAGGATATGATTCTGGCTTTGACCGAAGATTCTAAAAATGATGCCAAAGGAAGTGCAGGTGATAAGCACGAAACTGCCTTGTCGATGATGCATTTGGAACAAGAAAAGTTGAACTATAAATTGGCTGAAATCCTGCAACAAAAAGCAGTTTTAGATAGAATTGATGCTACTACAAATCATCAGGTTGTTACCATAGGAAGTTTAGTACAAACCAATCATTTGCAGGTATTTATATCAACCGCTTTGCCAAAAATTATGTTTGACAATCAACCGATTTTTGCCATTTCACCAGAATCACCATTGGGAAATTTATTAATAGGAAGAAAAGTTGGATTCGAATTTGAAATAAATGGGAAAAATTACACTTTACTAGAAATAAAATAATTTCACTTCCATTTCAATATAAAAAATCAATATTTAGTTATAAATTATAACTAAATATTGATTTTTGTTTTTCAAACCAAAACAATTAAACCATTTTTGCAAAACAATTAATAATAACTTAACAAGTTTCAAAATCAACTTGAAACTTTAAAATTGAAACAAAAATTATGTGCGGAATTTTAGCCATTATCGGAAAAGGAAAAGATAAAGAATTAGTAAAACAACTATCCAAAAGAATGTCGCATCGTGGACCAGACGAAAGTGATTTACAGGTTACGGAAAACGGACACATTTTATCTCATGAAAGACTGTCAATTATTGATTTACATTCAGGAAAACAACCAATAAAAGGTACTAAAACTGCCTATATGGTGCATAATGGCGAGGTATACAATCATAAAGAATTGAGAGATGGTTTATTGAAAAACCATACCTTTAAAACCAAATCCGACTCGGAAGTAATTGTACATTTATATGAAGAATTTGGCTATGATTTTTGTCATTTATTAGATGGAGATTGGGCTTTTGTAGTGGTTGATGGAGATGATTATATAGCAGGACGAGATCCAATGGGAGTAAAACCACTATATTATGGGCTTGACGAACGAGGTAGGATTTATTTTGCATCAGAAATGAAACCAATTGCTGACCAATGCCAATCGTTTGCTTCTTTTCCGCCAGGACATTATTATACTGCAAAAACAGGATTTGTAAAATATTATAAACCTGAATATGAAGATTATCAAAAAGCAACTCATAATCTTGATTTACAATTAATTAGAAAATCATTAACCGAAGCTACTCAAAAAAGATTAATGAGTGATGTTCCAGTTGGAGTATTGCTTTCAGGAGGATTAGATTCGTCATTAACTTCGTCAATTGCGTCAAGATTATTGGCAGCAAGTGGCAAAAAACTACATTCATTTTCGATAGGATTAAATACCGATGCACCTGATGCAAAAGCAGCCAGAAAAGTAGCAGAATTTCTTGGAACGGAACATCATGAAGTACATTTTACTGTAACTCAAGGTATTGAAATTCTTGAAAAACTAATTTGGCACCTCGAAACTTATGATGTAACCTCAATTCGAGCCAGCACGCCAATGTATTTCTTGTCGAAAGCTATTACCGAAATGGGTATAAAAGTAGTACTTTCTGGCGAAGGTGCTGATGAAATTTTTGGTGGTTATTTGTATTTTAGAAATGCCCCATCTACCGAAGATTTTCAGAAAGAAACCATCGAAAGAGTTCAAAAATTATTTACTGCCGATTTACTTCGAGCCGACAAATCGACAATGGCACACGGATTAGAGGCCAGAGTTCCATTTTTAGACAAAGCATTTTTAGAAGTGGCAATGCTCATAAAACCAGAAGAAAAACAACCTAAAACCTACGAAGGAAAAGAAAAATATATTCTCCGAAAAGCTTTTGATACTCCAGACAACCCCTATTTACCCGACGAAGTTTTATGGCGACAAAAAGAACAATTCTCTGACGGTGTTGGGTATAATTGGATTGATGAATTAATAGAATATGCCAATTCTAAAGTAACAGATGAAGAATTAGAAAATGCCTCAAAATTATTTTCATACAACACACCAACAACCAAAGAAGCTTATTATTATAGAACCATTTTTCATAAACACTATCCACAACTATCAGCAGCACAAACCGTTAGAAAATGGATACCTAAATGGCAAGAAAATCAAGACCCATCAGGCAGAGCCAATGCAGCACATTTACAAGCGGATGTCGAAATAGCCAAGTAGAATGCCACTAAGCACAATCCTTATTATCAATTTTAAAAAGTATTATAAAATCAATTAAAATTGTTAATAACTTACTTCTAAAACCTATTGCTTCTGTTATGAAATAGTAGGTTTTTGTGTATATTTGCTTGTTATACAAAATTAAAAATTAAATGAGCGACGAAATTAAAAAAAATAATTATTCAGCAGATAGTATTCAAGCACTTGAAGGGATGGAACATGTAAGAATGCGTCCATCGATGTACATTGGAGATGTTGGGGTAAGAGGATTGCATCATCTTGTTTATGAGGTAGTTGATAACTCTATTGACGAGGCAATGGGAGGACATTGTGATACTATTGGGGTAGCAATAAACGAAGATGGCTCGGTTACTGTTGAAGATAATGGGCGTGGAATTCCTGTTGATATGCACAAAAAAGAAGGAGTATCAGCACTTGAAGTTGTAATGACAAAAATTGGTGCAGGAGGTAAATTCGACAAAGATTCTTACAAAGTTTCAGGTGGTTTACACGGTGTTGGGGTTTCTGTAGTAAATGCACTATCAAAACACATGAAATCGACCGTTTTTAGAGATGGCAAAATATACGAACAAGAATATGAAAGAGGAAAATCTATTTATCCCGTAAAACAAGTTGGCGAAACTACCAAAAGAGGTACCATGCAAACTTTTTATCCAGATGATACCATTTTTACACAAACGATAGAGTTTTCTTACGATACATTATCTGCAAGAATGAGAGAATTATCATTCTTAAATAAAGGTGTAACAATAACTTTTACAGATAAAAGAGTAATTGATAAAGACGGTAATTTTCAGTCTGAAATTTTTCATTCAACCGAAGGATTAAAAGAATATATTAGATATTTAGATGGTAATAGAGAACCTATTATTAGCCATGTAATATCAATGGATAATGAAAAAAGTGAAATTCCGGTTGAGGTTGCCTTAATTTATAATACGAGTTATACTGAAAATATTTTCTCGTATGTAAATAATATCAATACACACGAAGGAGGTACACACCTGCAAGGCTTTAGAACTGGTTTAACGCGTTCGTTAAAAAAATATGCAGATGCGTCTGGAATGCTCGAAAAATTAAAGTTCGAGATATCAGGTGATGATTTTAGAGAAGGATTAACTGCAATTATTTCTGTAAAAGTAGCAGAACCACAATTTGAAGGACAAACTAAAACAAAATTAGGAAACAGAGAGGTAGTTGCACCTGTTAGTCAGGCAGTTGCTGATATGATTGAAATTTATTTGGAAGAAAATCCAAATGATGCTCGGACAATTGTTCAAAAAGTTATATTAGCTGCACAAGCTCGTCATGCGGCAAAAAAAGCTCGTGAAATGGTACAACGAAAAACCGTTTTAGGAGGTGGCGGTTTACCAGGTAAATTATCAGATTGTTCCGAACAAGATCCAGCAAGATGCGAAGTTTATTTAGTCGAAGGAGATTCGGCTGGAGGTACCGCAAAACAAGGCCGAGATAGAGCATTTCAAGCTATTCTACCTTTAAGAGGTAAAATTCTGAATGTTGAAAAAGCCATGGTTCATAAAGTATTTGAAAATGAAGAGATTAGAAATATTTTTACGGCTTTAGGTGTAACCATTGGAACAGCTGAAGATAGTAAAGCCTTGAATCTTGAAAAACTGCGATACCACAAAGTAATTATTATGTGTGATGCCGATGTTGATGGTAGTCATATCTCTACCTTAATATTAACCTTCTTTTTCCGATTTATGAAAGAATTAATAGAACAAGGCCATGTTTATATTGCCGCTCCTCCACTTTATTTAGTAAAAAAAGGAAACAAAAAAGAGTATGCTTGGACAGATGATCAACGAGATATTGCCAATGAAAGAATGGGTGGTAGCGCTGCAATACAACGATATAAAGGTTTAGGAGAAATGAATGCGGAACAATTATGGGAAACTACAATGGATCCAAATTTTAGAACTTTGAGAAAAGTAAATATTGATAGTATGGCAGAAGCAGATCATATTTTTTCAATGTTAATGGGAGACGATGTACCTCCAAGAAGAGATTTTATTGAGAAAAATGCAGTTTATGCAAATATTGATGCGTAGATTATCGTTTGAAACAAAATAAAAATGAATAACAATTTTGACATAAGATGGAAATAATGCTTTGCAAATTATGAAAAAGCGTTGTCTAAATTGGAAATGACTTAAAATCATCAATAATTGGTACTATTAATAGCCAAATCAACGATTTGTTACTGCCCTACCTGAACTAAATGTAGCTATATTTCATCAAATCTCAAACTCTGATTTAATTGAGTATATTGAACGAGTAGGATAATTTTTTTATAAAAAAAATAAATATATATTAACTTTTAAAAATACAAAAATATGTTAGGATTTAGTTTACCCTCAATGATTTTAATGGGCGGTATTGCCCTTGCAAGTTGGTTAGTAAGTTCGAGGCTGAAAAGCAAGTTCGAAAAATACTCGAAAACACAACTTCAAAATGGAATGTCAGGAGCAGAAATTGCTGAAAAAATGCTTGCCGATCACGGTATTCGTAATGTGAAAGTAATTTCGACACCAGGGCATCTAACAGATCATTATGACCCAACTAATAAAACTGTAAATTTGAGTGAGGCTGTCTATAATCAAAGAAATGCAGCAGCAGCAGCAGTTGCCGCTCATGAATGTGGTCATGCTGTACAACATCATGTTGCTTATAGTTGGCTAACGATGCGTTCAAATTTAGTACCTATTGTCAATATAGCATCGAGTTATATGCAATGGATTTTATTAGCAGGAATTATGATGGTTAATAGTTTTCCCCAATTATTATTAATTGGAATTGTAATTTTTACAGCTACAACTCTGTTCTCAATTATTACGCTACCCGTTGAGTATGATGCAAGTAACCGTGCATTAGCTTGGTTACAAAACAAAAATATGCTTACTCAAAATGAGCAAGCAGGTGCAAAAGACGCTTTAAAATGGGCTGCCCGAACTTATGTCGTTGCAGCATTAGGGTCAATAGCAACTTTATTTTATTACATCTCTATATATTTAGGAGGCAGGAGAGATTAATCTTTTAATTTATCAATAAAAAAATATCCATATTTACTTAAAAAATATGGATGTTTTTATAAATTTATGGCAATAACAACCCATTATTAAATTAAATCAAATAGAGATTTTACTGCTAGATATCTTTCCACAGTAAAACCTTCTGCACAATCAGTTCCGATTATTCTTCCAAAATCTTTTGACCGATAATGGATACTTTCCAAGAAATTTTTTGTTGCAATTGGAGTTTCTGGCTCTTCTGAATTTGGATTATAAAATTGAGAACTATATGCTAAAATTGATTCTATTTTTTTATCTAAAAAACCTGTAATATCTACCAGAAAATCAGGTTCTATATTTTTCCATTGAATATAATGATAAACAAATTTTGGTCGCCAAAAATCCTGCTTTTTATTATCAACTTCAGTTTCAATTTTTGCCAAACCTGATAAAAAACAAGCATCTGAAACTAGTTTACTTCCTTTTCCATGATCAATGTGTCTGTCATCAATTGCATTGCAGAGTACAATTTCTGGTCTATATTTTCTAATTTTTTTTATAATTTCTAATTGATGTTTTTCGTCATTTACAAAAAATACATCCCTAAAATTAAGATTTTCCCGAATGTTTACGCCTAATATTTGTGCTGCTTTTTTTGACTCCTCATCTCTAATTTCTTTAGATCCACGAGTACCAAATTCACCACGAGTTAGGTCAATAATACCAACTGTTTTTCCTAATGAGATTTCTTTTGCAATAGTTCCACTACATGAAATTTCAACATCATCTGGATGTGCACCAAAAGCCAATATGTCAAGTTTTATCATTTTTATTTGAGTTTTTTTTATTGTTTTATAAACATTTTATCATAGTATAACTCTTATTTACAGTTTCTTGCCATTCTCTTTCAGGGGTACTTTTTTTTGTAATACCACAGCCTACGAAAATAGTTGCCTCATCATTTTCAATCTTCATACAACGCAAATTTACAAACAAATCAGTTTTGTTCTCAATATTTAATTCACCTAAAAAACCAGTATAAAATTCTCGATTATAATTTTCATTTTTTAAAATATAATCTTTTGAAATATCTTCGGGTAAACCACAAACTGCTGGTGTGGGATGTAAGATAGTAATGATATTTTTCAGATTAAAACTATTATATAAATTACCTGAAATTATCGTTTTTATGTGTAATAATTCTCCAGCTTTTACTGTAAATGGAACTGAAATTTTTATATCATCAACCTGATTTTTTAACTTTTTTGTAATATAATCAGTTACAAACTTTTGTTCTTGTTTTTCTTTTTCTTCCCAAATGGTTTTCTCTAAATTGCTTGACTTTTGGGTTCCAGCAAGAGCTACAGTTTCAAACTTATTGTCAGATACTTGCAATAATTGTTCTGGCGTTGCCCCCATCCATAACCCTGTTTCTGGGTGATAAAGGCAATAACAAAATGCTGATTCATAATTTGAAATAATATTTTTAAACACTTTAATTAATTCAAAATCAAATAGTTTTAAATTTATTTTTCGAGATAAAACTACTTTTTGAAATTTATTTTTAGTAATTGCATCAACAGCATTTTCTACTATATGTTCAAAATTAATTTTAGAATCTTGATTATTAATTTCTAATGAATTATTTTTTATATTATTTTCATTAAAAATATTTTTTTCGATTATAATTTCAGATTTATTTTCAGGAATGATAATATTATTTTTACTGTCAAATGAACAAAAAGCAAAGCCTTTTTCATTAAAATTATCAATAATAAATAACTCTTTTGAATTTTGGAATATACCTTTAAGGCAAATTTCGTTAGGTTTTTTGTAAATTACAAATGGTAAATCTCTTTCTATTTGGATTTTAAGTCTATCAAAAATATTCATTAGATTTAATCTATTTTTCTTTTGGGCAATACCATATTTGTTAATTTGCATAACGAAATTAATGCTCCGTTTTCGTCTGTTATTCTAATTTCCCATAGATGGATGCTTTTTCCTTTATGAACAATCTTTGCAGTACCTGTTACTATCCCTTCTCTTTTGGCTTTCAGATGATTAGCTGATATTTCAATTCCTCTAACTTCACTCAAATTTGGATTTACATACAACATTGATGCGGCACTTCCTACACTTTCGGCTAATGCTACACTTGCTCCACCGTGTAATAGTCCCATAGGTTGATGTATTCTTGAATTTACTGGCATTGTTGCTGTTAAAAAATCTTCTCCTGCATCAATATACTGAATTTTAAGTGTTTCCATTAATGTGTTTTTAGAAAAATCATTACACATTTTTAGTATTTTTTCTTTATCAAAAGCCATTATATTATTGTTTTATAATTTTACAGCAATCATTGATATTTCTATATTAACTCCTTTTGGCAAACCTGATACTTGAACAGTTTCTCTTGCTGGTGCAGTGTTTTCATCAAAATATTTGGCATAAATTAAATTCATTTTTGAGAAATTATCCATATTAATAATAAATATTGTTGTCTTTACAACATTTTCAAAACTCATTTCAGCAGCTTCAAGTACAGCTTTAAGATTCTGCATCACTTGTTCAGTTTCGGTTTCAATATTGTTCAAAACCAACTCCATCGTAATTGGATTTAATGCAATTTGACCAGATGTATAAAGTGTTTGAGCAATTAAAACTGCTTGATTATAAGGACCAATTGGTGCTGGTGCAAGTTTTGTATTTACTATTTGTTTCATCTGTTTATACTATTTGTTTTTTATTGGAAGATGGATAGCTATCAGCTAATTTATAGAACTCACCTTTATTAATTACTAACCATAATCTCTGCAATATCTAAAACTTTAATGCTTCCTTCTTTTTCTTTTATTTTAACACCATCTGTCATCATAGTGTTACAAAATGGGCAAGCTGTTGCAATAATATCAGGATTTTGTTCAAGAGCATCTTCCGTTCGTTCAGTGTTTATTTCTTTGTTACCTTTTTCTGCATCTTTAAACATTTGTGCACCACCTGCACCGCAACATAGCCCGTTGGTTTTTGAGCGTTTCATTTCGACTAAATCTGCGTCTAATTTTTTGATTAAATCTCTAGGTGCTTCAAAAATATTATTGGCTCTTCCTAAATAACAAGGGTCGTGAAAGGTTATTTTTTTTCCTTTAAATTGTCCACCTTCGATAGTTAATCTACCTGAATCTAATAATTGTTTTAAAAATTCGGTATGATGAATGACTTCGTAATTGCCACCCAGTTCTGGATATTCATTCTTTAAAGTATTAAAACAGTGTGGGCAAGCCGTTACTATTTTTTTTGCTTCATAAGTATTCAAAACCTCAATATTCATCATGGCTTGCATCTGAAAAAGAAATTCATTTCCTGATCTCTTGGCTGGATCACCAGTACAGGATTCTTCTGTCCCTAGAACTGCAAAATCAACTTTTGCTTGGTTTAATAATTTGGCAAATGCTTTGGTTATTCGTTTGGCTCTGTCGTCATAACTGCCTGCACAACCCACCCAAAATAATACTTCGGGTTGCTTGCCTTGGGCTAACATTTCTGCCATTGTAGGTATTTCCATTATTATTTATTTAAAGTTTAGTTTGTTTAAAGTTTAAAGTCGAGTTTAAAACTTGAAACCTTAAACTTGAAACTTTTTTAATCATGATGTTCGTCGTCAAAAACCTCTATTGTTACTTCTTTTTCTACTAATTCGGTAAATTTTCCACGATATCTGGTGGCTTTAACTAAATGATTATCAATCCAATGGTAATTTCCTCCACGGGGTTTCCCGAAAACAATTCCGTGGTATTTAAAACCGTGTTTTTTTAACCAAATTTCAGTATATTCTCTGTGTGCCTCTGTTCTTGAGGTAAAAAAGTATATAATATGTCCATCGTCATACCATTTATTTAAGGTAATTAAAGCATCTGGATATAACTCTGCGGTTAGCATTCGTTCTGGTTCTTCATTCGGAATATCATCACAAACGGTGCCGTCGATGTCTATCAAATAATTTTTTACACCTTCGGGTAAAATCGGACTTACTTTGTGTCCGTCTTCTACTAATTCTACTAAATTGTTCATTATTTTGTCTTCGTTCATAATATATTTTTTTTTAATACAGATTTCACAAATTTACACGGATTTTTTCTTTATTCGATTTTTGATGAAATATTCACTGTCCTGCGTGAGGGATTATAGTGAAAATCCTTTTGTTTTTTTCTTTAAAAAACAAAAGATTGGAACGGAAAGCCCGACCCGTAGTTTACGGAGGGGAACGCCCAAATTCTAGTCATTCTTCCAATTCAATCTATCCTGCTGGTTGTATTGCCATGGGGCTCCGTTGTTTTCGATATTGGTCATCATGGCGTTAAGTGATTGTGGTGCAGCACTTTGCTCCATTACTAAATAGCGTCGCATATCTAAAATTATTGACAAGGGACTGATATTTACTGGGCATTCTTCGACACAGGCGTTGCAAGAGGTACATGCCCAAAGTTCTTCTGGGGTGATGTAATTATTTAATAGCGTTTTATTATCGGGGATAAAGATGCCGCCATTTTTGTCGATATTGTTTCCTACTTCTACTAATCGGTCTCGGGTGCTCATCATTATTTTTCGAGGCGATAATTTTTTTCCTGTAATATTTGCTGGACAAGATGAAGTGCATCTACCACATTCGGTGCAGGTATAAGCGTTTAGCAATTGTACCCAGTTTAAATCTAGTACATCTTCGGCTCCGAATTTTTTAGGTGGTACTGCATTTTCAGCTGGTGCGGCATAGGGGTTTGCATTTGGATCCATCATTAATTTGACTTCGGCGGTAACTGATGCTAAATTGTCAATTTTTCCTTTTGCATTCAAATCGGCGAAGAAAGTATTTGGAAATGCCAATAATATATGTAAATGTTTTGAATAGTATAAATAATTTAGAAATACTAATATCCCAGCAATATGAATCCACCAAAAGGTTTTTTCGAGAATATGAACAGTTTGATGGTTGCTATTTTCAAAAATTGGAAAAATATATTTTGAAATTGGGAAAGCGGAAGGATTTGAGGTTTGAAAGGCTAAGTCAGTGGCATTCATCAATAAAAATAATGACATTAAAACCATTTCGAAATACAGAATATAATTAGCATCTGATTTTGGAAAGCCTTGTAAATCGTTGCTAATAAATCTTTTAATTTTTATAATATTTCGTCGCAACCAAAATATTATTACTGCCAATAATACTAAAACCGCTAGAATTTCAAACGATGCGATTAAAAAACTGTACAATCTGCCAAGTCCGGAAAATGCTCGATGGGTTCCAAAAAGTCCATCAATAATAATTTCTAAAACTTCGATGTTGATGATAATAAAACCTATATATACAATAATATGTAGCACTCCTGAAATGGGTCTTTTTACCATTTTTGATTGTCCAAGTGCTATCATTGCCATATTTTTCCATCGTTCGGATGGGTTGTTTTTTCTATCAATATCTTGACCGAGTTTGATATTTCGTATTATTTTTTTTATGTTTTTCACAAAAAATCCGATGCCGATAGTTAACAGGATTAGGAAGAGGATGTTGGGGATGTATTGCATTTTTTATTTTCTAATATTTTTTGAAGGCAGATGACACGGATTTAGTGGATTTTGTAGGTTTTTGAAATTAGTGAAATCTACTTTTTATTTTTTAATAGAATCATTACTTGGTGTTATGTATGGCTTATTCTTCTTTCCAAATAAGGATACATTTACATATCTGGTTGGATACAATCGTACATCTTGTAGCAATAATTCTAATTCGTTACTGGCTTTTGTTAGGTTTTTATATAATGATTCGTCGGTTAGCACCTTGCCCATTGTTCCTTTTCCTGATTGTAAATTTGCCATTATTAGATCTACTTTTTGCATCGTTTTTTCTATCGTTTGTATCATTGCTCCAATGTTTGCTTTTTTTAACGAATCGGAAATTACTGCAAAATCGCTCGAAACTTTGCTGAAATTGGTTGTTATTGTAACAATTTTTGATTTATTATTGTCTAAAATTACATTTATGCTTGCGGTAGCTTTATGAATTTGTTCCATCGTTCCGCTCAATTCTGCTAATGATTTTTGTAAGTTTTCCTGTCCTTTTTTATCCAAAACATTGTTTAGACTAACCATCATTTTGTCGACATTATCAACTAATCTTTCTATCTTTTTTTGGGTTGGTTCTAATTTTCCGCCAATTCCGTCTAACATACCAGGTTTAGTGGCAGCTTGTATGGTATCACCTGGTTTTACAATATTTGAATCTTTGTAATTTGGAATAATTGCAATTTGTTTACCAGCAATAAAACCTGGTTCATAGATTTGTGCCAAACTCGATTTCTGAATTGGAAATTCGTCATCATTAATTTGGATTTCTACTAATAATTTAGCATTACTATTAAGGGTTATTTCTTTTACTTTACCTACTACTTTTCCGCTAATGGTTACGGGTGCTCCAACTACTAATCCTTCAACATTATCATATTGGACATACAATTTTAAATGGCTATTTAATATATTTTCTCCTTTTAGGAAACCATATCCCCAAATAAATAATAGGATTGATGCAATTACGAGGATTGAGGTTTTAATTTCTTTAGTAAGTTTCAAAATAGATTTTTAGTTAATTAGAAAATTTAGATTACTGTTTACTTAATACAGGATACTTCATTAAAATGTTACAATAAATGCACCTTTATAACCTTTGGATTTTGCGAGTTTTAATGTTTTTTTTATTTTCTCTATATCGGTTTCATTTCCAGCATAATATTTATAGGTTTTGCCTTCTTTATCAAATGAAATATCTTTTAGTCCTTTAAAATTTTTTGGCTCGGTCGCAACTTTTTTATTACTAGCACAAAGTTGAATTTTATAGGTAGTTGCAGTATTTTCTGTTGGTTCTGGTGTACCGATTACTTCTTTTGAAGTATTATTTTTTGGTGGTTCAATTAAATCTATTGTTTCATCAATGGTAGAATATATTTTCTTATAACTAATAATTGCATCTGCAATTTGCTTTGCCATTTCGTCTTGACCTTCATTACCATTCAAATAGGAGCCTTCTTCTTCATTTGAAATAAATCCTAATTCAATCAAAACACCGGGCATTGATGATGCATCAAGCACCCAAAGAGGTTCTTGCTTTACACCACGAGATTTTCTTCCAGCGGAATTTCCAAAATTACTTTCAACTTTTGCTGCTAAACTTGCACTACTGTTTAAGTTTTCTTCTTGCATAATTTTTATTCCAATTAAACTCTCGGGATTATTTGGATTGAAATTTTTATATTTTACTTTATAATTGTCTTCCAATAAAATTACTGAGTTTTCTCTTTTAGCAACTTCAAGATTCATCTTGCTTCGAGCCAAAGACATTACATAAGTCTCTGTACCAAAAGCACTTGTGTTTTTTACACCGTTGCAATGTATAGAAACAAAAAGATTGGCATTGTTTTTATTGGCTAGATTAGCTCGGTCCCGAAGTTCTATAAATGTATCGTCTTGACGGGTATAAATAACTTCAATATCACTATTTTTCTCTAATAAATCTCCTACTTTTAGTGTTGTTACCAATGAAATTTCTTTTTCAATAAAACCATGATATTTACAACCCGTATCTTTTCCTCCATGACCTGCATCAAGAACTACAGTAAATTTTTTAGTCTGACAAATACCTGCTGTACTTATAAATAGTACAAGTATTAATAAAATTGATTTTATATTTTTGTTCTTAATCATTCTATTTATTTATAATTTAAGCACTCTAAATTATAGTAATTGATCCTAATGGTTCTATTTTTTTTTATATAATTTATGGCTTTTTTTGTAATCTCAAAATCGTTCCACAATTTTACAAAAATAGTATTTAAAAACATTGCATACAAACTTATTTTCAATGATTTTTAAGTCTTACAAATTTTAGTTTTCGGATATTAATTTATTTTCAGCATTAGAAAATAATTTTAAAATGAATTGGATTTATTGACAGTTTTTTATTTTTGATGTTTTTTAAAAATCTATAACAGGAACAGATATTGTGCATTCTGTTTTATTTCCAACCCCATTTATTAAATATTTTTTCAGAATCTTTTGATTTTAAAAACTCATAGAATAGTTTGGCTTTTTCTTGTTTTTCTCCATTTTTACTTAATACAATTCCGCAATCTCTATATATTGTGTACTTATCTTTTAGGCTTATAAAATTAGAACTTTCAAAATTTGAAATTTGCCAAATATTCCATGTAATCCATACATCTATATCTTTATTTTCGTTCCATTTTTTTTCTGCAACAGCACTATTATCTGCAAAATAAATAATATTTAATCGCATTTTTCTAAACGAATCCATATTTTTCAATTTTCCAAAAATATCTTCCCAAACTCCTATTAAACCTGCTTCGTTTACAACCATAATATTCAAATTTGGTTTTTCTAAATCTTTTATTTTCTGAATTTTTTTCGGATTTCCTTTGCGAACAATTAGTCCCGATTTTCTGTAAAACAGTGGATATACAGTATTGTCATTAACTTCATTTTGAAAATGATTTACTATACTTGTCATCATATTTTCAGAACCGCTGTAAAACAAATCAGCATTTAATTTTGCTTGTGTTTCCCATTTTTTTATTGGTCCTTTAGTAATGATAATTTTTGTCTGATATTTTTTCTCAAACTGATCAGCAACTTCTCGCATTGCTACAAATGGACCGCCTGGGCCATAAATATGAATAGTGTCTTTTTGGGCAAATGATTTAAAAAAAAATAAAGTACAAATTATTAAGGATACGATTAATTTTTTCATTTTATATTTTAAGTGTTATTTTTATTAAGTTATCAATTTGTTTACATGAAGATAGGGAATATTTTATTGTCAATTAACTATAGGTCGGTTCTAAAAATTAGTTTTTTTATAAATTTATTTTTTTCTGATGCTCTCTTTGTTTTATTTTACTTCACTTTGTGTTTATTTGTCAGCGGTGTTCAGTGAATTTACATTTGGCATCTTTTCCATTTCTTTTTGCTCAAATATCTCGATATTTGAGCAAAAAGAAAGAAAAAATCTACTCAAAATAAATTCAAAAATAGCTATCAGCTAATTTTTAGAACCCACCTATAAATAAGTAGTTTAAATAATTTTAATTTTTAATATGTTCAAAAATAGAATTTAATTTTTCGTTTGGTTTTATTTTATAAACTGTTTTATAAATAATTTTTTGCATATTATCTTTCCGATCTTTTGTCAATGGGTGTGAACTGATAATTTTTGGAATAGAAATTTCACTTCCTTTTTCTAATTGCTCAAATAACTTTACCATTCCTTTTGGATTAATATTGTTGGTCATCAAAATCTTCAATCCTTGTTCGTCTGCTTCTTGTTCAAAACCTCGTGAATACGAAAGTGAGTGAAGCTGTTGTGCATTCTCTGCTAATACCGCCATAACTCCATTAACATCACTAAGAAGCAAGGAAACCAGCATATAACCTGCAAGATTTCTACAAAGCATTTTTATTGAATGTCGGTTATTTATGTGTGAGGCTTCGTGTCCAAGCAAAGCGGCAAGTTCGTCAGAACCTTTCATATCGTCAAGAATTGCAGTATAAACCACAATTTGTCCATTTGGAAGTGCAAAAGCATTTATCTCGTCAGATTTTATGACAGTAAATTGAAGTGGTTTTTTGTTTTTTAAATTAAGTTCCGATGCAAACTCTTCCAAATATTTTGTTTTTGTTGTGTCTATGTCATTTTCATTTAAAAATTCAGTCATAAATATATTTCCAATTTCGTTGTCAAAACTTTCAGGTAAAAGTTCGGCAGATTTTTCAGCAATAGGTGGTAAAAGATAGAAATAGGCAAGCAGAATCAAACCAAGTAAAGCAACTGCAATTGCTGCAATTTTTGAAAATCCAAGATTTAATAAGCGTGTATGGAGATCAATACGCTTGTTTTGTTTCATTGCTGCATAAAATTTTTGAGAAAAGTTTTTATCATTAATTTTTAATATTGCACCTGAATATTTATCGTTTCTTATCTCAAGTAAACTTTCGTACTGTTCAAATTGCAAGTCTTCCAACTGCCAAATAAACGAAATTTCGTTTGCGGTCTGCAAACGAAATTCGTTCATTATATCATTAAATACAACTGTAACTACTTGTGAAGCAGATGATTGTCCGTCAAAATATTTTGCTTCTATTATATTGTTCATCGTTATGCTAAATCAATTTCAAAGAAATCCATTGCATCTTCGCCAAGTGCATTTGTGTATTCTTCTTCGGTTTGATGAATCTCATCAAAGTTAATATTGCCTTCCATTTTGATATTCTTCCAAATGAATTTCTGTGTACGCATATCTGCCCAAGCTTTTCCGAAACCAAGAGTAAAAATCGTAATTAATAAATTGATAATCAAAAGTTTGAAAAATCCGCTACCTGTTGCAGTTGAATAACATTTAATTTCTTGATCGCCTTTTCTCATTCTCATATTGTTAATATAATAATTGAAAATGTCTCGTTGCCACCAAAAACCGTAAATGCCAAGTGTGAATATTGTAAAGAGATACCCTTTTAAGTTAAGAATGAAATAATCTTCTCCAGTTGCGTCATTTGAAAACTCAACATCACCATAACGGATATTTTGGTGCGTGTATTTACGAATATTCATTTGTAGCCAAGCTGCATAAATACCAAATGAGATGATTGTAAAAAAGAACCATTTATAGCAATTTTTTACAAGCTCATTACGGTCGCCACGATAACCAAAGCGTATTCCACGATACGAAGTTCTGCTCATTCTGTAACGGAATGAACCATGAATTGCAAACGGAATGATTGTAAAAATGGCAAGATATAAAAAGATGATTGCAAGTATTGGAGATTGAACTGCCGTTAAAAGTAGCATATAAAAACCCATTATAACAATGTAGAAAAGAAAGATTTTGATAAAACCTCGAAACATTTCTTTCCCTGTCCCTGAAAAGTGAAAACGCTCATTGTTTAAAGCAGTATGCCCGTAAACAAAGCGTAGTCTTTTGGCTCTTGCCCAAGGATAGTAAAATCCAAGTGTAATAAGTGTCAATAGCCAATTGACAATCATAATTGCAAAATACTCCGAACCTTCTCCGAAAAAATCAAGATTGTATCCTTGTCTTGCTGATTCAGTTTTTTGTGTAATTGATGTTTCCATATTTTTTTTTTAGTTGGTTACTTTTTCTTTCGGATTCTCCGTGGGTACAGTCTATAAATTGAATTTCCCCATAATATTAGTCTGTGAAAATTTCACAATCTTCGTAACAAATATAATCAAATACTTGATAATCCGTAATTTGGGTTTAAGCGTTTTTAAAGGTTGGCAGATACAAAATTTTCAAGTAATCAACTACAAATAAATAGTTTGGAGATAAATAGCCGTGGATACTGTTGTTAGCAGAAGTGCGAATATTTATAAACTTTTGATTTCTTCTTTTGAAAGTCCAGTTGCTTTAATAATAATCTCTAATGAAACCCCTATATTTTTGAGTGATTTAGCAGTTTCTAACTTACCTTCTAGCTTACCTTCGTCGTAGGCAGTGTCAATAGCATAATCATATACTGCTTTATTATCTCTAAATGCTTTCAAACTATATTCATAATTTTCTAATTCTATAGTTCCAAATTTAGCAATTTCTGCTTTTTCAAATGCTTTTGAGAAAACTTCATCATTAAAAATACTAGGAATGGTTTGAAAATCCTCTAAATGTTTAATGAAATATAACCATTTCTCAATTCGAGTTTTCAAATCAGATTCCGTTTTATTAAAATTTGGCATTTCAAGATAAATATAAGTCAACTTATTATAAAATGTTTTTCCATTTTGATTTTTAAGTTTAATGGTGTGAATTACTTGGCTTTTCTCTGGTTCGTTTTCGTAATCATCAAAGGTAAAATCAAGAATTTCGATACAATAAACAGCCTTCAAATTGTAGTTCCATTCTCCTTTTTCTGCTTGTTCCTGAATTGGAAAAGTCGAATAATAAATGGTTCTTTCTTTGAAATAATTTTGCTTTGCTTTTTGTAATTCTACGATAAATTTTTCGCCTTTTTCATTTTCGCAATAGATGTCGTAAATCGCCTTTCGGTCAAATTCAGTTTGTCCTAATTGTTCATTATTTTTGAATGAAAGACTTACAATTTTGTCATTTTCAGGCAAAATAGCGTTCAAAAAATCAAGCAATAATGGTTTGCTTGCTTCTTCTCCAAATATTTTTTTAAATCCAAAATCTGTAAATGGATTTATATATTTTGCTTTCATTGTTAATATATATTTAAAAATCTATCCTTTATTCTCTTTTTGTTTTTTCCAAAAATATTCCCCAACAAAGTATAAACCTAAGGCAATTAAGAACCATCTGAAATACGATTTTGGTTGCCCGTCGCCACCAACAGTGGTAAATATTCTATCCCAACGAATTTTATTAATTCCTTTACCGTTTTTATCCATACTCAACCATACAAAAACGGGTTTGCCAACAATATGATCTTCGGGAACAAAGCCCCAATATCTTGAGTCTAATGAGTTGTGTCGGTTGTCTCCCATCATCCAAAAATAGTCTTGCTTAAAAGTATAACTATTTGCAGGCTTATCATTAATTAATATTTGCAAACCATTAACTTTTAATGTATTTCCTTCATATTCGGTAATTATTTTTTTATAAAAAGGCAATGATTGTAGGTTTATAGCAACAGTTTTACCCTCTTTCGGGATATAAATTGGTCCATAATTATCTCTATTCCAAGTGTTTTTAATATGAGGAAAAACACCATCTGGACCTAATTCTGGCTCGTGAGAGATGTTTCTATCGATACTCTTTACAATAGGATTTGTTTTTAGTATTGCTGCTGTTTTTTCGGTTAATGCTACAAAAAGATAGGTTTTTTCGTCAAGATGTACATAAGGATCTGTTACATCTAATTCTTTTATAAGATAGTTTTCGTCAAAATAACTTCCATCTGTTTTGATAGTATAAGAATATTGTGGCTGTGCTCTTTCTGGTAATACTATTTTTTTACCGTTTATAAAAATAAATCCATCTTTTATTGATAAACTATCGCCAGCAATACCTACGCATCGTTTTACATAATTTGTTTTTTTGTCTATTGGTTTATCATATCGTTTATCGGCTTTAATATACATATTAAACAAAGTATCTGCTGGCCAATTGAATACTACAATATCATTATTTTTAATTTTCTGAAAAGCGGGTAATCTAAAATACGGATATTGCGGAAATGAGGTGTATGATTTTTTTCCTATAAACGGAATGGTATCATGAACCATTGGTGCGGCTATTGCAGTTGTTTGTGGTCTTGCTCCATAATTTAGTTTCGATACAAATAAAAAATCTCCTACTAACAATGATTTTTCTAATGATGAGGTAGGAATTTGGAAAGGTTGCAAAATATAAGTATGCACAAAAGTTGCTACTACAAGGGCATAGGCAATGGCTGAAACAAAATCGGAAACACCATTTTTGGGTATTAAACTTCTGTTTTCTATATAATTTAATTTTTGGGTATAATTGATATAGTAGATATAAAAACCAAAAGAAAAAACACCTAAAAAGGTATCTTTTGTTTTATTAAAACCAAAACTTCTTAAAGTTTCTACCCATACTACTGCAAACATAATTAGGTTTATTACGGGTAGAAATAATAATATAGTATACCAAGTTGGGCGGTTTATTATTTTCATCAAAACGATGCAATTATATATAGGAATTGCTGCTTCCCATGATTTTCTGCCTGCTGCAAGATAGATTTTCCAAGTTCCTAAATAGTGTACTACCTGTATTAGTAGAAAAAACACAAACCATTGATATAAGGTCATTTTTTATTATTTTAAAGGGTTAAAAGGTTGAAAATTAGTTTCAAAACCTAAAATTAATTGTTTATTTTTATTATTTATTTTATAAATTGAGTACATCTTTCATATTAAAAACACCTTTTTTGCCTACAATCCATTCGGCAGCAAGTATGGCTCCTAATGCAAATCCTTCTCTATTGTGAGCTTGGTGTTTTATTTCTATCAAATCGACTGCTGATTTGTAAAAAACGGAATGTGTTCCTGCTACGCTTTCAATTCTTTTGGCATCAATTAATATTTGGTTTTCGTTGGCATTTTCCATCGTCCAACTTTTATAATTACTGGTTGCAATAACTCCGTTAGCCAATGAAATGGCGGTACCGCTTGGTGCATCAAGTTTTTGGGTATGATGAATCTCTTCGATAGAAACTTTATAATTTTCAAATTTCGCCATTATTTTTGATAAATAAGTATTCATTTCAAAAAATATATTAACACCCAAACTGAAATTTGAAGCATAGATAAAGGCTCCCTCATTTTTGTTACAAAGCGAAACCATTTCGTCATATTTATCCAACCAACCTGTCGTGCCTGATACAATCGGAACATTAGTAGTTAAACATTCCGAAATGTTACAAACGGCAACACTTGGCAGACTAAAATCAATTGCAACAGTAGCATTTGCAAGTCCTTCAAAACTATTAAAACTGCTTTTTTTTAGCACAATTTCGTGCCCTCTTTCCAAGGCAATTTTCTCTATCACTTTGCCCATTTTTCCGTATCCAAGCAGTGCAATTTTCATTGGCTAATTCAGTTTTTTTTTGATTTTTGTTAGGCAAATATATAATAAAAAAACATTAAACAAAGCCGTAGTGCATTATTTATTTGCCACATATTTTTTGCCCTAAAAACTCGAAAGACGGAATCAAAAGAATACTTTTTGCCCTAAAAACTCGAAAGACGGCATCAAAAGAATACTTTTTGCCCTAGAAACTCGAACGATGGCATCAAAAGAATATTTTTTGCCCTAAAAACTCGAAAGACGGCATCAAAAGAATACTTTTTGCCCTAAAAACTCGAACGACGGTATTAAAAATAAATTGTTAATAATTGGGCATCTAATTTCTTTATTGATAAAGTAATACTTACAACTATTGAAATTTTGAACTTAAAATCCTATTTTTGTGCCTTTAAAAAATCTTATGGAAATTAATTTAGTAAGCGATACCGTTACAAAACCATCAACCGAGATGTTGAAATATATGTTTAATGCAAAGGTTGGCGACGATGTTTATAAACAAGACCCAACTGTTATTGAATTAGAAACCCGTTTGGCAGAAATGTTTGGAATGGAAGCAGCTCTTTTTTTTCCGTCGGGTACAATGGCAAATCAAACGGCTATCAAATTATTAACCAATCCTGGCGAACAAATTATTGCTGATAAATATGCTCATGTTTACAATTACGAAGGCGGTGGTGCATCTTTTAATAGCGGTGTTTCCTTTCATCTAATTGATGGCATTAGAGGGATGGTTAATGCCGAACAAGTAAAAAATGCCGTTAATGATCCTGACTCTTACCACAGTCCGTTAACCAGTTTGGTCTGTGTTGAAAATACTACCAATAAAGGTGGAGGTGCTTGTTATGAAATAGAATCGTTGCAAAAAATAAAACAAGTTTGCGATCAAAATAATTTAAAATTTCATTTAGATGGGGCTAGAATTTGGAATGCTTTGGTATTTAAAAACCAAAACCCAAAAGATTTTGGAAAAATATTTGATACAATATCGGTTTGCCTCTCAAAAGGATTAGGCTGCCCAATAGGTTCCGTATTACTTTCCGATGCAAAAACGATTAATAGAGCATTAAGAGTAAGAAAAATTTTAGGAGGCGGTATGCGTCAGGCGGGCTATCTTGCCGCCGCTGGAATATATGCTTTGGATAACAATATCAATAGATTAGCCGATGATCATAGGCGTGCAAACGAATTAGCAACTGTATTGTCAAAACAACAATGGATAGCAAATGTAGAACCCGTAGAAACGAATATCTTAATATTTTCAGTTAATAATAACATTAATGAGAAAGAGTTAATTGATAAATTAAAACAAAAAGGAATATCAATAAGTTCTATGGGAGAAGGAAAACTAAGAATTGTTACCCATCTTGATTATCGAGAGGTGATGCATACTTATGTTATAGAAGTATTAGAAAAATTATAATCCTTTGACGCAAAGTAAATAAGTCAATTATCAATTATTAATTATCAATTATTAATTATCAATTATTAATTATCAATT
>DYPB01000011.1 GCA_020720185.1 Flavobacterium psychrophilum
CAGAAGCTATTTATACCCAAAAAAGACAAAATCCGACAACAATTAATCAGAATGCAAATTTGTATTATACAAAAAACAATAAAAACATTTTTGTGTTAGACTTACAGCATTTATATCAAGATGAAAATCCTTTTTATAACGCTAATTTACAAAACCAACCTTTTCCTTTCTCTGGATATTTAGCGGGTCAGAATCGTAATAATATTTCTCAAAATCGATTTATAAAAACCAATAAAATTGATGCAAAATTAGACTATTATTATATGGTTACTCCAAAAAGTAATATCAATTTGACTTTTGGAAATACTTATTCGGTTCAGAATTTTAATTCAAATATTTTTCAAATATTAGATAATAATTCGATTAATAATTTAATTGATTCTGAGAATAATAATCTCGTGAAATACAATTTTAACGATGCTTTTTTAGGTTTGCATTACAAAATATTATTTGGCAAATTTACTTTCACTCCTGGTATAAGTTTTCATAGTTATAATACTAATAATGAACAACTAAATATTGATTACAAACAAAATTTCGTGAAATTATTACCTGATTTATTTGTTTTATATCAATTAAAAAAATCCGAAACATTGACCTATAATTTTTCTTTAATCAATGATTTTACCGACATAAATCAACTATCAACAGGCTATATTTTAAATAGTTATAATAGTTTGTTTAGAGGAAATAAACAATTAGAAAATGCTACTTCGCAAACCCATTCTTTGAGGTACTTTAAATATAATATGTTTAATTTTGAAAATATTTTTGCTAATGCAAGTTATACTCGTAAAATTGATGCGGTAAAAAATATTGCTAATTTTGTTGGAATAAATCAAGTTTCATCACCATTTAATTCAAATTTTGCCGACGAAAATTTTTATGGAATGGCAAATTATGGGCGTTCATTTTGGAAATATTATAAAGCTAATGCAAGTTTAAATTTTAATTGGTCGAAGTTTAATAATATCCAAAATAATTTAGCTACAACAACTGAAAGTTTTATAAAAAGTTATACTCTAAAAGCATCTACAAACTACAAAAATGCACCAAATTTAGAATTAGGATATAGTTATTCCGTCAATAAATATAGTGGTTCAAGTTTTATAACCAAAAAACCATCTGCCCGATTGGATTATTATTTTTTGAAAAGTTTTTCAATAGTTGCTGAATATGAATTTTATAACTATTATAACAACGACAAAACGGTTAAAAATCAATATGATTTTTTAACCGCAAGTCTAAATTATAAGAAAAAAGATAGTCAATGGGAATACAAAATCGATGTAACTAATTTACTGAATACCAGTTCGTTGAATGATGATAATTTTAGTCAATTTAGAACATCTACCACACAATATCTGGTACAACCAAGGTATTTAATATTTAGTTTGAAATATAATTTATAAGTTATTATACCTTTGCTAGTTTTCCTTTTTTGAGTTTGGCTGGCAAAGATTTTTTTATTTCTATTTTAGTTTTTGGTTGTAAATCTCCAAGAACATTAATGGCTTCTTCAATATAAATATCTTTTGATAAATTTTCGTGCCATCTTTCTCTTTTCTCTTTCAAGGTAACATCATTTTTCATAGCCTCAATTTCATTAGGTAATGATTTGAAAACAAGACTGTTATTGTATTTTTTAAGTACCTTATATTTTTTAGAAGTTTCTTCTAACTTTTTTTGTTCCTCTTTAAATTTATCGAAATTCAAACTAATAATATCTTCTTTACTTCTGTCGTCAATCCATTTTGCGTTTTCTTGTATCAATTTGAATTGATTGTTATTCTCAATTCTAGCTCTACTATTAGCAATGGCAAGGTCAAAATTAATTTGTTTTTGCCAAAAACTATACGACGCAGGGTCAATTTTATCATACGGCATAGCATTATCAACATCTCTTTCACCCATTTTTAAATACATATATTTATCAGGCATTATAATATCGCTGGCAACCCCTTCTAATTGTGTTGAACCTCCATTTACTCTATAAAATTTTTGAGTTGTAGTTTTCAATGCTCCCATATCTCCAAGTTTATTATCTCTCAAAAATTGATTTAAATCAATTACATTCTGAACGGTTCCTTTTCCATAAGTTTGCTTACTACCAATGATAATTCCACGACGATAATCCTGAATTGCAGCAGCTAAAATTTCTGACGCTGATGCTGAAAAACTATTTGTCATAATTACCAATGGACCATCCCAAGCAATTTTTTTATCAGTATCTGACAAAATATCTTGCTTTCTTCCTGCTGATTTTACTTGCACCACAGAACCTTCTCCTATGAATAAGCCAGCAATATCAACAGCTGTTTTTAATGATCCTCCTCCGTTATCACGCAGGTCAAGTACAATTCCTTTTGTTCCTTCGGCTTTTAATCGTTCTACTTCAATTGCCATATCTTTTCCTGCATCTCGACTATTTTTATCTTCAAAATCAATATAAAATTTAGGTAAATAAATTACACCATATTTTAATCCATCTTTTTCTATAATGCTTGATTTTGCATAAGTTTCTTCAATCTCAACAATATCTCTAACAATTGAAATTATTTTTACCGTTCCATCTATTTTTTTTACGGTTAGTTTTACTATTGTTCCTTTCGGACCTTTAATTTTTTTCACAACATCGTCAATTTTCATCCCAATAACATCTACTGGTTCTGCATTTGCTTGTGCTACTTTTAATATTAGATCTCCTGCTTCAAGTTCTTTTCCTCTCCACGCTGGACCTCCTGATATTAGTTCCGTAATTTCTGTAAAATCATTTTTCTTTTGCAATCTTGCTCCAATTCCTTCTAATTTTCCACTTATTGATACATCAAATTTTTCTTTATCTTCGGGTCCAAAATAACTAGTATGTGGGTCAAATCTTTCGGCAATTGTATTTACAAAAATAGCAAACCAATCATTTCTATCTATATCGTTTACAAATGTAAAATATTCATTCATAGACTTTAACGAACTTTCTCTAGTTTCTTTTTCAAGTTCTTCATAGGTTTTTATTGGCTCTTCTTTTTTCGATTTTTCTTCCGCAGTTTGGTCTTTTGTGGTTTTTAATTTTATAATATTTGTATTCTCCTCTTCCTCGTTATTTTTTTCCTCAACAACTCCTTTTTTCTTATCTTCTTGCAATTTTAATCTATCTGTTAAGGAGGATAATGTAGATAATTTAATTATTTTTCGCCATCTTTCTTTTAATTCCGATGCGTTATTTACATAAGGGGCTTTTTCTAAATCGGTATCAAACGATTCGTCAATTGTATAGTCAAATGGTTGAGAAAGAATATCTTTATAATAAACTTTGCTCTCTTCAATTCTTTGTTTCAATCGGTTGTATGACAAATCAAAGAAAGTCAAATCTTTATCCTTAATTTGATCATCAAGTTTCAATTCGTATTGTGCAAATTCCTCAATATCAGATTTTAATAAAAATCTTTTAGAAGGATCTAATACTTTTATATACTCTTTATAAAGTCCTTTTGAAAAACTATCATCAATGTTTGTAGGATTATAATGTCCTTTTTGGATAACATATTCTATCAAATCCAACAATAATTTATCTTTACCAGGATCACTCGAAAAAGTTTTGGGAATAAAACTCCACAAACCTAAAGATAGTGCAAAAACTACTACTAAAATTTTATAATTTCTTTTCATAAATTTAAAAATAGGTGTCATTATAATTTTTTTATAAAATTAAACAAAAATCATAGCAAAAAAACAAATTAAATTATAATTTTTTGTTAAAAAGATAATTATACAAAAATAGATTAATTTTATCTTAAAATTAAAAAAAATATCTTTATTTTGCTTATCGTTTTATTAACCATAACTATCTGATTATGAAGTACTATATTATTGCTGGAGAGGCGTCTGGAGATTTGCACGGATCTAATTTAATGAAAGAATTATTTTTGCAGGATTCAGATGCTACGATTCGTTTTTGGGGAGGCAATTTGATGCAAGCCGTTGGCGGAACGCTTGTAAAACACTATAAAGAACTAGCTTTTATGGGGTTTGCAGAAGTTATTATGAATTTAAGAACCATCTTAAATAATATTAAAATTTGTAAAAATGATATAGAAAAATTTAATCCAGATGTGATTATTCTTATTGATTATCCTGGATTTAATATGCGAATCGCAAAATGGGCAAAAACAAAAAATATAAAAACACATTATTATATTTCCCCGCAAATTTGGGCTTGGAAAGAAAGTAGAATTACAGAAATTAAACGAGATTTTGATAAATTATTTGTGATTTTGCCTTTTGAAAAAGATTTTTATGAGAAAAAACATCATTTTCCAGTAGATTTTGTAGGACATCCATTGATTGATGCTATTGATAACAGGGTTTTAATTAGCAAAGAAGATTTTATTAAGATTCATAATTTAGACCCAAAACCTATTATTGCCATTTTGCCAGGTAGCCGTAAACAAGAAATTTCTAAAATGCTCTCTGTGATGCTCTCTGTTATTGATGATTTTTCTGATTATCAGTTTGTTATAGCAGGAGCACCCAGTCAGGATTATTCTTTTTATGAGCAATTTCTAATCAATAAAAATGTTAAATTTATTGCGAACAAAACCTACGATTTATTAAGCCATTCAAGAGCTGCATTAGTAACATCGGGTACAGCAACGCTAGAAACGGCACTTTTTAAGGTTCCAGAAGTGGTTTGTTACAAAGGAAATTGGTTGTCTTATCAAATTGCCAAACGAATTATTACACTAAAATATATTTCGTTAGTAAATTTAATTATGGATAAAATGGTGGTGACCGAATTAATTCAAGATAATTGCAACAAAAATAATATTAAAATCGAATTAACAAAAATATTAAATTCTGACTACAGAAAGGAATTATTAAACGAATACGATGTTTTAGAAAGTAAATTAGGAGGAAAGGGAGCCAGTAAAAAAACGGCAAATTTGATTGTTGCTGATTTGAAGAATGACTATTAAATTCGTATTTTTGCCAAAATCATCTTGTTTTGAAGAAAAATCTCTACCTAATATCATTAATTATATTGCTTTCGGCCTGTAAAGCAGCTTCGCCTATTTTAACCACAAAAAAAGAAATTGTAAAGTCCGTAAATAAGGCAAAACCCGTTGTGAAATCAGAGACAATTCAGAAGAAAGTTCGTGAACCAGAAATAGCTGTCCGAACTGAAGAAACAAACAACAAACCACCTGATGGGTCAATAGAAATTGACGATGAATTTAAAGTTAATTCTAAAAACAACAACAACTTATCAAAAGAAATTATTGAAACTGCTTTGGATAATTTAGATTCTCGATATAGAACTGGAGGTACTACAAAAGCCGGTTTTGATTGTTCTGGATTGATATATGCTACTTTCTCTAAATTTAACATAAAACTGCCTCGAACTTCAAACGAAATGTCTCGTTTTGGTATAAAAATTAACATAAACGATGCGAAAAAAGGAGATCTAATTTTCTTTAGAACTCTTGGAAACAAAAATATTAATCATGTCGGATTGATTGTTGAAATAAATGACGATGAAATAAAATTTGTTCATTCCTCTATACGGCGAGGTGTAATTGTTTCGACCACAAAAGAAGGCTATTACAAAAAAACTTTTGCTCAAATAAACAGAGTTTTAGAATAATTAAAAATCTGAAAATGAAAGCCTTAAATTTTCCGTTAGTTAGAATAACTCTTTTTTTTGTGTTAGGAATTTTAACTGCTTTTTATTTAAAACCAAATTTGTTTTATACTCTTTTGGTCTTGTTTTTTGCAACCGCTACTTTCTTTTGGTCTTATTTCAAAGATAAATATTTTGGAGCCTTTTGTTTTATATTATCCTTTTCTATTGGAATTTCTACTCAAGTTTTTCATACTAATAATCTCGGAAAGAATCATTATATTAAGCAAATTGACGACACGCAAAAGCCTCATACATTAGAAGTTACCCTAAATGAAAAGCTGAAAAACACTTTTCAAAATACCCGTTTTCTAGCAACCGTAAACCGTTTTGATACTAAAGAAAGTTGCGGAAAAATTATTCTTAATATTAGAAAAGATAGTGTTTTTTATGATTTTGAAATTGGATTAAATTTAAAAATACAAGCTTCAGTTTATAAAAACAGGGCGATTAATAATCCGAACCAATTTGATTACGGACAATATCTTGATAATCAACAAATTTACGCACAGGTTTATGCCGATTTGAAAGAGATAGAAACAAGTAACTTTTACAAAAAAGATATTTGGTATTATGCTTCAAAATTCAGGAATAAAATTATTAATAATCTCGAAAAAAACGGATTCGGTAAAAGTGAATTAGCCGTAATTGTTGCCCTAATTTTAGGACAACAACAAGACATCTCTCCAGATGTTCTACAAGATTATCAGCTTGCAGGTGCCATACATATTTTATCCGTTTCTGGGCTTCATGTTGGTTTCATTATGTTTTTTTTAGGGTATTTACTAAAACCAATTTCAAATACTAAAACTGGTAAAATTATCAAACTTATAATAACCATTTTATCTCTTTGGTCGTTTGGTTTTATTGCAGGTTTAGCCCCGTCAATATTGCGGTCGGTGGTAATGTTTTCAATTGTTGCTGTTGGGAAACACACCCAACGAGGTGTGAATTTTTTTCATACTTTACTTGTATCCGCCTTCATCATTTTATTATTCAAACCATCTTTTTTGTTTGATGTTGGCTTTCAATTAAGTTATATTTCACTGTTTTTTATAGTTTGGTTACAACCATTATTAGAAAAAATTTGGACACCAAAAAACTGGTTTTTAAATAAAATGTGGGAAATTATAACCGTTTCATTTGCAGCTCAAATAGGTGCATTTCCATTATCAATATATTATTTTCATCAATTTCCAGGATTATTTTTTATTACAAATTTAATTGTTTTGCCAATAATTGGATTCATAATGGCGTATGGAGTTTTAATAATGCTGCTGGCTTTCTTTGATTTTGTACCTCAATTACCTATGAAAATATTAGAAAATTCAATTTCACTTTTAGATAAAATTATCTCTTACATTGCTTCCTTTGAACAATTTATTATTCAAAATATTCCTTTAAATTTCTATATTCTTTTATCTTTATATGGTGTGATTTTTGCCGTAATTATATGGTTTAAAAAACCTGATTTTAATAAATTAATTTTTGCTTTTACATCAATTATTGTCTTTCAAACAACTTGTTTGATCACAAAAAATCATCATCAAAAACAACAAGAATTAATTGTTTTTAATCTAAAAAATACCTCTTTAATCATCAATAGAAATGGACAAAAAACAACTGTTTTTGTAAACGATTCTGTTTTAAAAAACATTAATAAAGATAATCATTTAAAATCTTATTTAACAGGTAATTTTAGTGGTATTTACAAAAAAGAAAAAATCAGCAACTTGCTGTCATTCAAGAATAAAACGATTTTAATTTTAGATAGTATTCCTATTTATCCTTCTAATTTTAAACCCGATATTGTACTGATAACCCAATCACCAAAACTTAATTTAGAAAGATTTTTACAAACCTGCAAACCTAAAATTGTGGTTGCCGATGCGTCAAATTTTAAATCTTATTTGAAATTTTGGAAAGCAACTTGCCAACAACAAAAAATCTCTTTTCATAATACAACAGAAAAAGGATTTTTTATACTAAAATAACTGTTTAATTATACGGCCTCGACCACAATAGTTGGGTTTTTTAACATATCTCTTAGCATATTTTCAATGCCGTTTTTTAGCGTAAATGTTGATGACGGACAACCATTACATGCTCCTTGAAGTATTACTTTTACTCGGTTTTCATCTGCGTTATAAGACTCAAAAAGAATATTACCTCCATCGGCGGCAACGGCTGGTTTTACATATTCTTCTAAAATATTAATAATTTGTTGGGAAGTAGTGTCTAAATTATCAAAATTATTTATCTGGTTTTTTTCTATTTTAGAGTTTGGAATAATTAGGTTTTCATCAATAATTGTGCCACCGTTTTCTGTAAATTGTTTGATAAAAGTTCTGATTTCTAACGATATATCATCCCATAAAAAAGGTTCGTATTTTGTTATTGAAACATAATTTTCATCAATAAAAACCTCTTTCACAAACGAAAATTTGAATAATTCGTGTGCTAACGGTGATGCTACAGTTTCGTCTATATTTTTAAACTCAACCGCAGTTTTTGTAAGCATTCTGCTGGCAACAAATTTCAAAACCGCTGGATTTGGAGTTGTTTCTCCATATATTGTAAGAGGCATTTTTGTTTTTGCTGGCACATCAATAATTATCACTCCTTTATTGTTAATAAATTCTTCAATTTGCTCTTTTACAGCATCTTGAACCATATTCCATTCCACAATATTATACCTTTCGACAGCAATAAAATTGCTCGATATAAAGACTGTTTTCACAAACGGCAGATAGAATAATTGTTGTGCTACTGGCGAATTTTTTGCTTCGTCGATATTTTTAAACTCAAAACTTTCATTTTTTGTTATAAAATCTGGAAACTCAAATTTTATTATAGCAGGATTTTGTGTTTCTTTTATTTTTAATTGAATCATTGTTTTTGTTTTTTTGCAAAGATAAAAAAGGACTTTGAAGAAAATAGTTTTAATCTCTAAAAACTCCAATTTTTATAATCATCCCTTTTTTCGAGTTGGTTTTCAATACCGTCGGGCAATGCTGGGTAAAAATCTATTCCTGTTATTTTTTCGAGTGCATCAACGGTTATAACATGTTGATACAGCGGTTTATCACTTTGTTGATTTGATAATAAAAAGGCGATCATCTTATAGTTATTTCCAGTTTTATTAAGCAAAACTTTATAAAAATATTTAGGAACTGCCACTTTTTCAAATCCAATCGTTGCTAAATCATCGGTTAAAACGCCACCTGTTACCACATAAATTCCGTCGAATTTTGTTGCCCAATACCGCACTTTTCCTTCTAAAATATTCCAAATACCACTATTAAAATAATGTTTTTGAGGAGAAATATTTGAGGTAAAAAAGGTGTCTTCGTAAGCATCTTTGCTAAATTTCATATCAGCGGCTGGACATAAATGTCCTTTATCATAACCTGATTTTTTATAATTTTTATAACTCGCAGATTTTGTTTTTACTTTTGGATCGTCAATAAAATAAGGGCGTTCAAAATGATTATGGCTCACCTGATTTGGTTTTAATTGATAAGCAACCCATTCTGCTTGTTCGTATTTTTCATTATAAGATAGGGTGTAAAAATCATGAACCACTATTTGATTTGTTGTTGATGTTGGCAAAAAATTGAACGGTGTCTCTTGTGTGTCTGTTGCTGTATTTGCGACAATATTGTTCGTCGTTTTTGTTTGTTTACAAGCACTAAACAAAGCAAAAATTACGACTATTTGTAAGGCTAATATTCTTTTTAAAATCATCTAAAAATAAAGTTATAATAAAGTTATAAAAATAGTATTTTTTTTATTAATTTTGTGGCTATAAATAAAAAAAAGTTTTTCTATAAAATTCAATTTTGCAGGATTAAAACGGACGAAGTTAATACTAGTTCAAGATAGATGGAAAATTAGATAAAATTAATAGAAAAGACTAATTTTTAGTACCACCTTGAGGTTATCTGAAATAAGGATTAAAAACCTACAGGAGAAAAGAGTTAATAGTAAATGATATAAAAAACTATCTATAAAATACCATGTTTATGGTATTTTATAGACAATTTTTAATACTTTAATTTGTTGTTAATTATAAAAAATGTAAACCCAAAAAAAATTAAACAAAAATGAGATTAAAAATTGTATTAACAACATTACTATTAATTAGTTTTGAGGTTTTGTTTTCGCAAGAGGCAAAAACAGTAGTTGATTCGTCAAAAACAGTTTCAAAAGATTTTTCTAAGACTGAAATGGCAATTTTAGAAGATAAAAAAGTTACCGTAAATTTACAAGAAATTTTAAAAAATGCAAAAGAAGAGTTAAAAAATACACAAAAAGAATTGATTAGAAATGCCGAAAAGCATAACAAAGGATTGTCAAGCGGAGAATTATCTCCTAATAAAATTGTAGAATATAGTAAAGAAAAAATAAAAGAAGAAGAAAAAATTGATAAGTTAAAAACTTTAATCGGTAAAACTATCGCTCTGAAAAAACTTGAAGAATCTCAAAAGAAAGATGCTGAAAAAATTGGCAAGGAGAAAGAAAAAGCAGAAAAAAGAGCAAAAAAAGCCTTAAAAGATGCTGAAGTAAAAAAGAGAAAAGAAGAGGAAAAACAGCGAAAATTAGAACGAGAACGAAAATTATTAGAGAAAAAGAATGCTAAAATTGCAGAAATTAAAACTGAATTAGCATCTACAAAAGATAAATTAGACAAAACACAAATAAAAATCATAAAAGATGCAGATAAATACACCGTTGATTTAGCAAAAGGAAATTTATCTCCAAATGATATTTCTGACTATGAAAATGAAAAAAACAAGCAAGAAGAAAGGGTTGATGTATTGAAAGAAAAAATAATTGAAATTGAAAAAAGACTAAATAAGGTTATTGAACAAAATTAAAAAATAAAAAAAGACATGAAAATTAAAATCATTTTAACAACCGTATTATTAGCAATTTCTTAATCGTTTTTAGCACAAGAGGTTAATATAGATAGAATTGCAGATTCATTAAAAGTTATTAATGAACAAAATGTTGAGAAACAAAAAGCGGAAAAAGAAGCAAAAAGAGAAGTTGAAAAAGCTCAACGGAAAAAAGAAAAAGCTGAAAGAGAAGCCGTAAACAGCCAGAAAGAAACTGAAAAACAACAAAAAAAGCTCGAAAGAGAACAAAAAAAGCTTGAAAAGGAACAAAAAAGAGAAAGAGAAAAAATTGCTGACGCTCAAAAAGATCTAGCAAGAGCAAAGGGAAAATTAGTCGATGAACAAAACGATATGATTAAAGACGACGAAAAGTACAACAAAAAATTAACTAAAGGTAAATTATCGCCAAACGATATTGAAGATTATAATAAAGATAAGGCAAAGCAATTAGAAAAAATAGATCAATTAAAAGAGAAAATTGCTAAAGCCGAGAAAAATCTTAACAAAGTAATCAATTAAAATTTGATTAAATAGACTGTTTCTGTATAGAGCAGTCTGTTTTTTTTTGCAATAAAAAAAATGGGGAAAAAGATAACTCAAAATTATCTTTTTCCCCATTTTATTTCAGTTTTATTATACTATCTGTTTCCCATCTCTTTAAAATCACGCAAGGCATAACCAGTATAAACTTGTCTCGGACGACCAATAGGCTCTTTATTAATACGCATTTCTTTCCATTGTGCAATCCAACCAGGAAGACGACCAATTGCAAATATTACCGTAAACATATCTGTTGGAATTCCTAATGCACGGTAAATTATACCTGAATAAAAATCAACATTTGGATACAATTTTCTGGATACAAAATACTCATCAACAAGAGCTGATTCTTCTAGTTTTTTTGCTATCTGAAGAATAGGATCATTCACCCCAAGTGTTGCCAAAACTTCGTCAGCAGCATTTTTAATTATTCTTGCACGAGGGTCAAAATTTTTATACACACGGTGTCCAAAACCCATTAAGCGAAATTCATCATTTTTGTCTTTTGCTTTCGCTAAATATTTATCTGCATCTCCTCCATTTTTTTGAATCTCTTCTAGCATCTCCAAAACCGCTTGGTTGGCACCTCCGTGCAAAGGTCCCCAAAGTGCTGATACTCCTGCTGATACAGAGGCAAATAAACCTGCATGAGACGATCCAACCATACGAACCGTTGATGTTGAGCAATTTTGCTCGTGGTCTGCGTGCAGTATAAATAATTTATCTAAAGCATCTACCACAACTGGATTAACTTTGTAAGGTCCAGTTGGCAATTCAAACATTAATCGCATAAAATTTTCAACATATCCTTTTGTATTATCATAATAATTTAAAGGATAACCCATTGTTTTTCTATAAGTCCAAGTAGCAATAACTAAAAATTTTCCCATAGTTTTACAAACAGCCTCATACATTTCTGCTTCGTTCTCTGGGTTTACTGATTTTGGATTAAATGCCGTTAAAGCACTTGTTAAAGATGATAAAACCCCCATTGGATGGGCAGTTTTTGGAAAACCATCAATAATGTTTTTCATCTCTTCGTTTACTAAAGTATATTTTCTAATATCTTCTTCAAATTGCGTAAGTTGTTGTTTGGTAGGCAATTCTCCAAAAATCACAAGATAAGAAACTTCTAAAAAATCAGCTTTATCGGCTAAATCTTCTATGGAATAACCTCGGTATCTTAAAATTCCCTCTTCACCATCAAGAAAGGTAATCTCTGATTTGCAAACCCCAGAATTTTTATAACCTGGATCAAGCGTTATTGCTCCTGATACATCTCGAAGTTTACTAATGTCTATTGCGATTTCGTTTTCACTACCTGTTATTGTTGGCAATTCATACTTTGCTCCGTTTACTTCTAATGTTGCTATATTTGACATAAAAATGAAATAATTTGTTGTTTAACTAATTTTACAAATATATAAATTAAATTAGTAATTAGTATTAAACAAAATATAATTTTTTCAAAAAAATAATAGTATTGAATACTAAAAACTATCTTTGCATAAATTTTAAAAAAATGACATCAGAAAAAGATTTTATTTTCCAAAAAGCAACCACCAAAATTGAAAATGGTGGTTTTTCATCTTCTGCCCCAAGCAATATTGCATTGGTTAAATACTGGGGCAAAAAAGAAAATCAATTACCCGCAAATCCATCCATAAGTTTTACTCTAAATAATTGTAAAACAATTACCAAGTTTGATTTTATTTTTAATCAAAATCAAGGAAAAATTTCATTCGATTTGTTATTTGAAGGACAACCAAAAGAAGATTTCAAACCAAAAATTGAGGTTTTTTTGCAACGAATAGAAAAATATTGTTCTTATTTAAACCAATATCATCTAATCATAGACACTAAAAATACTTTTCCGCATAGTTCTGGAATTGCCTCATCTGCATCGGGAATGGCAGCAATTGCAGTAAATATAATGTATTTGGAAAAAGCTTTAAATCCAGAAATGATGGAGGAATATTTTAATAAAAAAGCGTCTTTTTTAGCTCGATTAGGTTCTGGTAGTGCCTGCAGAAGTATAAAAGGTAGTGTGGTTATTTGGGGTAATCATTCTGATATTGAGGGAAGTTCCAATTTATTTGGGGTAGAATTTCCAACTAAAATTCATGAAAATTTTGTTAATTATCAAGATACTATTTTGCTGGTTGATAAAGGAGAAAAACAAGTTTCGAGTACTGTTGGACACAATTTAATGCACAACCATCCATTTGCCGAAAGGCGATTTGAACAAGCACATGAGAATTTATCAAAAATGAAAACCATTCTCGAAACTGGAAATTTAACAGAATTTACTGAACTTGTTGAGAGTGAAGCTTTGACTTTACATGCCATGATGATGACCTCAATGCCGTATTTTATATTAATGAAACCCAACTCGTTGGAAATTATCAATCAGATTTGGAAATTCAGAGCCGAAACCCAAATTCCAGTTTGTTTTACGCTTGATGCTGGTGCAAATGTTCATATTTTATATCCAAAAAAGAATACTATTCCGGTTTTTAAATTTATTCAGGATAAATTAGTTGGCTATTGTCAAAATGGTTCTTACATTTGTGATGAAATTGGGGAAGGTGCGGTTGAAAATTTTTAAAAATATTGATAATGATTTTTAATTTTCACACTTTGGATGTTACATATAAAGAATTAATTAAAATTGGAGAGTTTGAATTGGCAGAAAAAATTCAATTCATTTTAGAAAATAATGAATTATCTAAACCAATTTTGCATAATAAAAAAGACAATAAAAGCACAAGTTATTATGAGTTTAATCTAAAAGAAGAAGATATAATTAAAATACAAGACCGTTTTTTACAACTTGAAGTAAATAGTTTATCAATGGATGGTGATTCAACCGAACTAACTTCGTTTTATTCAAATTTAGTTGATGAATGGGGAACTATGATAAGTAATTTTGAAAATTAAAAGCATTACATTTACATAATGAAATTTGTAAATAAAATTTAAAAATCATGACATTAAAACAAATTTACCACATTGATAATAATAGACTAATCATTGATTTACCCGAAAATTTTAGAGGTAAAAAAAGTGTTATGGTTATTGTTGAAGATATAAAAAGAAGTTATGAAGACAAATGTACTTTAATGAAAGAAGCGGCAAACGACCCATTATATTTATCTGATATAAAAGAAGTTACGAATGATTTCAAATATGCAGATTTAGAAAACATATGAAATTTGAAAAATATATAGAGCAAATCTTGATCCTGTTTTTGGTTCAGAGCAAGGAAAATCAAGACCCGTACTAATTATTAGCGAAAATATTGTAAATGAATTGCTTAATATTGTAAATGAATTGCCAATTTCGACAATTAAAATAGGAAGAAGAATATACCCAAACGAAGCAATTATAAATTCAAGAGAATATGGAATGGTTAATGATTCCGTAGTTTTGTGTCATCAAATCAGAACTTTAGATAAGAAAAGATTGTCAAAAATGTATGATAAAATAGATGATTTGAACAAAAAAGAAGAAATTATTGACGCAATTTGTTTTCAATTAGGTATTGATAAATAAAAAAATAAAACAATGAAAGGACCGCTTTTTTACTCAAAAATACTACTTTTCGGAGAATACGGCATCATCCGAGATTCCAAAGGATTGTCTATTCCTTATAATTTTTATAACGGAGCGTTAAAAACTGATGAAAATTATTCTGAAAAAGCCAAAAATTCTAATGCTAATTTGAAAAGATTCGTAGCACATTTAGAAACGCTGCAAACTGAAAATCCGAGTTTGGTTCAGTTTGATTTAAAAATTTTGCAAAACGATGTAAACCGTGGAATGTACTTTGATTCCAGCATTCCGCAAGGATATGGGGTCGGCAGTAGCGGTGCATTAGTAGCTGCTATTTATGATAAATATGCTCAAAATAAAATTACCGTTTTAGAGAATTTAACCCGAGAGAAATTACTTAAATTAAAAGATGTTTTTTCAAATATGGAAAGTTTTTTTCACGGAAAAAGCTCTGGTCTCGACCCATTAAATAGCTATTTAAGTATTCCTATTTTAATCAATTCCAAAGATAATATTGAAGCAACTGGCATACCAACTCAAAAACTTGATGGAAAAGGTGCAGTTTTTTTATTAGATTCAGGAATTGTTGGAGAAACCGCACCAATGGTCAATATCTTTATGGAAAAACTGAAAGAAGAAGGTTTTAGAAATATGCTAAAATCTCAATTTATAAAATATACCGATGCGTGTGTAGAAAATTTCTTGATTGGCGATATAAAATCTTTATTTTCAAACACAAAACAACTTTCAAAAATAGTTTTAAGCAACTTTAAACCAATGATTCCAGATCAATTCCATACACTCTGGCAAAAAGGAATTGACACCAATGATTATTACCTAAAGCTTTGTGGTTCAGGCGGTGGTGGTTATATTCTTGGTTTTACAGAAGATTTAGAAAGGGCAAAAAAATCACTCAAAGATTATAAATTGGAGGTGGTTTATCAGTTTTAGCCAAAAGTTGAAAAGCCAAAAGTCTTTTAAACTATAAATAAATGCTCACCAAAAATCAAAAATTATTTTTAAAAAAAATTGCCAGTTTATTCTCTGTCGTTCGAGGATATAATATTCCTATAATTATTTTAGCACAATATTTATCGGCTATTTTTATACTTTCGCCAAACAATAATCTAAAATCAATATTGTTTGATTTTCAGTTGTTTATATTGGTTTTAGCCTCCTCTTTAACCATTGCTTCTGGCTATATTATCAACAGTTTTTACGATTCTAAAAAAGATTTAATCAATCGTCCCAATAAATCCAAAATTGATAGATTAGTAAGTCAAACTACAAAATTATATGTTTATTTTGGACTCAATTTTTTTGTAGCAATAATTTCATTTTTTGTTTCGTGGCGAGCCGTTTTGTTCTTTTCGGTTTATATTTTCCTAATTTGGTTCTACTCTCATAAAATAAAAAGAAAGCTAATTATTGGCAACTTGATGTCAGCTTTTTTAGCTGTTTTTCCTTTTTTTGGAGTTTTTTTGTACTACAAAAACTTTTACGAAGTAATATTTTTTCATGCAATTTTCCTGTATATCTTATTGTTAATTAAAGATTTAATCAAAGATTTAGAAAACATAAAAGGAGATTTGTCTAATAACTATCAAACCATTCCAATAGTTTATGGCGAAGTGTTTTCTAAAAAAACAATTAGCTTTTTACTAATTTTAACAGTTCTTCCAGTATATTTCTTAATAAATATTTACGATGTTGGCTATATGGATATTTACTTTTATATAAGCCTTATAATTTTTTTATTTTTTTACATAAAACTATGGAAATCAAATAATAAGATTCAGTATTTATACCTACACAACCTTCTAAAATTTATAATTATCACAGGTGTGTTTTGTGTTATTCTTATAAAACCAAATCTTTTATGGTTTGTAAAATAAATTTTATTTAAAATATTATGCGTGCATACTATAATATTATTTTTTTTTGTAAATTTGTACCAATAAACAAAATAAAAAATTATGAATATATTAGTCTGCATCAGCCATGTACCCGATACTACTTCAAAAATTAATTTTGCCAATGGCGATACTGAATTTGATACAAACGGCGTGCAATTTGTAATCAATCCTAATGACGAATACGGCTTAACGAGAGCCATTTGGTTTCAGGAGCAACAAGCTGCAACTGTTACAGTTATCAATGTTGGCGGAGTTGAAACCGAACCAACTTTACGAAAAGCACTTGCCATTGGTGCCAATGAAGCTATAAGAATAAATGCCAATCCAACCGATGGTTTTTTTGTAGCAAAACAATTAGCCGAAGTGGTTAAAGCTGGAAATTACGACCTTATAATTGCAGGAAAAGAATCCTTAGATTACAATGGAGGTATGGTTCCTGGAATGTTAGCTGGAATACTTGATTGTAATTTTTTAAACTCATGTGTATCAATAACTATTGATGGAAATAATGTTTCGGCAGCCCGAGAAATTGATGGTGGAAAAGAAATAATTACAACAAATTTACCATTGATTATAGGTGGACAAAAAGGATTGGTTGAAGAAAAAGATTTGCGAATTCCAAATATGCGAGGTATTATGACCGCAAGAACCAAAGAATTAAAAGTTCTCGAACCAATAAACGCAACCACAGAAACAAAAGCCGTAAAATTTGAAAAACCAGCTCCAAAACAAGCCGTAAAACTTATAAATGCTGATAATCTTGACGAATTAATCAACCTATTACACAACGAAGCCAAAGTAATTTAATTACAAATCTTCAAATTATTCAATTTTAAATAAAATTTTATGTCTATACTAATATACGCAGAAACCGCTGAAGGAAAGTTCAAAAAAGTAGCTTTTGAATTAGCCTCTTATGCAAAAAAAATAGCAGACCAATTATCAACAACCGTTACCGCAGTAACAATAAATGCTGGAGATGTATCAGAATTATCAAAATACGGTGTCGATAAAATTTTAAAAATAAACAACGAAAAATTATCCAATTTTACGGCAAAAGCTTATGCTGACGCTATCAAACAAGTTGCACAAAAAGAAAGGTCAGAATTAGTCTTATTATCATCAACAACCGATAGTTTATATCTTGCACCTCTTGTTTCTGTTGGTCTCAATGCAGGTTTTGCTTCAAATGTAGTTGGATTACCCGTTTCGATAACACCTTTTCATGTAAAACGAAACGCTTTTTCTAACAAAGCTTTTAATATCACTGAAATATCAACCGCTATTAAAGTATTATGTTTGTCAAAAAACTCTTTCGGATTAATCGAAAACACTTCAAATGCCTCGCAAGAAGATTTTATTCCAACAATTAACGATGCTGATTTTGGTGTGAAAGTACAAACTGTCGAAAAAACAACAGGAAAAGTAACTATTGCTGATGCCGATATTGTAGTATCAGGAGGTAGAGGAATGAAAGGACCAGAAAATTGGGGAATGCTTGAAGAAATGGCAACCGTACTTGGTGCCGCCACCGCTTGTTCAAAACCTGTGTCTGATTTGGGTTGGAGACCTCATAGCGAACATGTTGGACAAACAGGAAAACCAGTAGCGACCAATTTATATATTGCAATCGGGATTTCTGGAGCCATCCAGCATATTGCAGGTATCAACTCATCAAAAGTAAAAGTTGTAATAAACACTGACCCAGAAGCACCATTTTTTAAAGTAGCCGACTATGGAATAGTAGGCGACGCTTTTGATATTGTGCCTCGATTAACCCAAAAATTAAAAGAATTTAAAGCAAATAGTTAAGGTGGGTTCTATAAATTAGTTTTTTTGTAAATTTATTTTTTTATTTTGATATAATTAATTGTTATGAAAAATGATAAAACAACTAAAACCCGTTTTTTAAGCAAGTTTTAGTTGTTTTTTTAATTACTTTTGAATAGATATTACTCGAGTTTTTCAGCAGAGCCTACTTACATCTTTATCGCCTCTACCCGAAAGATTTATTACTACTAACGAATTTTTATTTTTAAATAATTTTTGAGCCAAAGCTACTGCATGCGAAGTTTCAATTGCTGGAATTATCCCTTCTATTCTCGATAAAAGATTGTAAGCCTCAATAGCTTCATCATCAGTAATTGGAAAATACTCCGCTCGTTTAATTTCTTGCAAATGAGCATGTTCGGGTCCAATTCCAGGATAATCTAAACCTGCCGCAACAGAAGCCGAAGCAACTGGCTCTCCATTCTCATCAACTAAACAAAGGGAATGCGAGCCTTGAAAAATACCTGGTTTTCCAAATGTTAGGGTTGCAGCCGTTTTGCCAATTTCCAAAGATTCGCCTCCTCCCTCTGCACCATACAATTTTACAGTGGGTTCGTTTATAAAATGTGCAAAAGCACCAATTGCATTTGATCCACCTCCGATACAAGCCACAACTGCGTCGGGTAATTTTCCTTCTACCTCAATGATTTGTTTTTTTATCTCTTCGCTAATTACCGATTGAAAATAACGAACAATAGTAGGATATGGATGTGGACCAACAGCTGATCCTAATAAATAAAAGGCTTGTGGATTATTTACATAATAGGTTAGGGCAGCATCCACCGCATCTTTAAGGGTTGCTCTTCCATCTGTTGCTTGAATAACTTCTGCTCCCAAAGTAACCATTCTTTCAACATTAATTTTTTGCCGTTCAGAATCTACTTTGCCCATAAAAACTTTACATTTCATCCCCATTAGTGCAGCCACTGTTGCAGTAGCAACTCCATGCTGACCCGCTCCAGTTTCTGCAATAATTTCTGTAGCACCCATTCGTTTGGCTAATAATATTTGCCCTAAGGTGTTATTGATTTTATGAGAACCCGTATGGTTTAAATCTTCTCTTTTTAAATAAATAACACTCCCAATTAATTTTGATAAATTTTCAGCTTTGTATAAGGGTGAGGGTCTGCCTACAAAGTTTTTTAGTAAATCTTTAAATTCATTTTTAAATTCATCATCGTCTTTATAACGCAAAAATGTTTCATAAAGTTCATTCAATTTTATGGCTAAATGTTCTGGCACAAACTGACCACCATAATTTCCGAAATAACCAATTTTGTTTTCTACTGTTTCTGTTTTCATAATAAAATATTTATATAATTAAGTTAAATTTTTTGACATAAAAAAACCGCAAGAGAATATCCTGCGGTTTATACTTTTTAAAGTTGGTGTATATAAACAAAACAGTTACTCCCTATATGAGAAAACCATTTGCCACCAATTATTTTTGTTTATTGAATACATTTTTGTTGTTTAACGATGCAAATATACAATTATTTTTAATGTTTGCAAATTTTTATAGTTTTTTTTTGAAATATTTTAATGGTTTTCTAAAAGTAACGAAATTATTTCTTGATTTGGTTGTTTTTTTGAGTGAGGAATAATTGTAAAAATCCTTTATCGTCGTTTTTTTGTCAAGAAAATTACTTCAAAAAACTTTATTTTCAAAGGAGAGGTACTCCAAAATATTATTTTTTTATAGCTGATAATTAAAAAATCAATTTATCTCCTACATTTAATCCGCTGTTTTTTGCCAACATACCGCATAAATGATACAACATTCTAGCACCTACATTGCCATCCCAATCATCGTTTGGATTGGCACTTGGAGCTACCTCAACAAGGTCGAAACCGATAATTTCTTTGCCTGAATTTGCTAATTTACTTAACAAATAAGTAGCTTGTTCAAACGAAAAACCACCAGGAACTGGGGTTCCCGTATTAGGACAATACCATGGATAAAGCCCATCAATATCAAAACTTACGGTAACTTTTTGCGGTAAAACTGCAATGATTTCATCGCATTGCTGTTGCCAAGATTTTCCTGTAAATGCTGCCGTTTTCATATCTGTATCGGTATGAACAATTACTCTTTCTGTTTGTGCAGTTTCGACTTCTTGCTGACAAAAATCTCTTATTCCAACCTGAATAATTTTGCTTATTTGATTGATTTTTAAGGCATTGTACATAACTGATGCGTGAGAATAGGTAAAACCTTCATAAGCAATTCTTAAATCCATATGAGCATCAAGATGCAGAATCCCAAAATCATTATGTTTTGTGGCTAATGCCTGATAATAGCCTAATGGAGTGGAATGATCGCCGCCTAAAAGTGCTACTTTTTTACCCTGATTAAGCCAATATATCGTTCGGTTTTTTACTAAATCATTCATTTTCTCGCAAACGGTATTAATGCAGTCTAAACTGGTTTGTAATTTTGCGTTTTCTGAAGTGTTTTCGCCGTTTTCTAAAGCTTTTATAATTGTTTGTGCCTCTTCTTTGTGTTTTTTAGAATCCTCTTTCCATTGATTGGTTTGGTCATTCAAATCTAAAAAAATGCCTAATTTCCATAACTCTGGAAACTCTTGATGATGCAAATCTACTTGAAAGGAGGCCTCTAAAATAGCCTCTGGACCATCCGATGCTCCTGCTCCATAACTTACGGTTACCTCCCAAGGTACTGGAATAATAATAATTTCAGATTGGTTTGCATCAAACGGAAGTCCATAAATACTTTCGTTTGCCAAACCTGGTTGGCTTGGATCAAAATTTTGTAGAATTTGTTCTTTTGTCATCTTTTTTTTGCAAAGGTATTATTTTTTAATAAATTTTACATCGGACTATTCGTTGTTTTTTATAGATTATTTGAGAATAAAAAAACTAAAAAACACACTTGCTAATGGGATTTAATAAGTTAAACCTACTATTTTTGCGTTTTAAACAAAAATATGAACTTTAGCAATCAATTAATCAACTGGTATTCAGAAAACAAACGAGAACTGCCGTGGCGAAACACTACAAATCCGTATCATATTTGGCTGTCTGAGATAATGTTGCAACAAACCCGAGTGGCACAAGGACTGCCTTATTTTGAGGCTTTTGTAAGTTGTTTTCCTACTGTTTTTGATTTGGCAAATGCCTCTGAAGAACAGGTTTTGAAGTTGTGGCAAGGTTTGGGTTATTATTCTAGAGCCAGAAATTTGCATCAAACGGCACAAATTATTGCCTATCAAAAAGGGGGTATTTTTCCTGATAATTATAATGATTTACTAAAACTTAAAGGCATAGGCACTTATACCGCAGCTGCAATTGCATCGTTTGCAAATCAAGAAAATGTGCCTGTTGTTGATGGAAATGTGTTCAGAGTACTCTCTAGATATTTTAATGTTGAAGATGATATTGCTATTTTTTCTACTAAAAAGATATTTTGGGATTTGGCTTTATCTCTAATGCCAAAAGGCAATTCAGCGGAATTTAATCAAGCTATAATGGAATTTGGAGCATTGCAATGTGTACCTAAAAGTCCTAATTGTAATAGTTGTATTTTTAAGAATAGTTGTGGAGCATTGCAACACAAAAAAGTAGATCAATTACCCGTTAAGGTTAAAAAGATTAGCGTTAAAAATCGTTTTCTTAACTATTTGATTTTTATGGATTCAAAGAATCAAACTAAAATACAAAAACGAACCGAGAAAGGAATTTGGCAAAATTTGTATGAATTTCCGTTAATAGAAACTGAAAAAGCTGAGGATATTGATTTTATTGTTAATGAATTAAAAGCTGAAAACAAGATAATTAGTATAAAAGCAGGGAATACGGATGAAATTATTCATAAATTAACACATCAAAGACTACATATCAAGTTTTGGGAGATTATGATTGAAGATAGAATTGAGGATGGAATTGATTTAAAAGAAATAAAATCATTTCCTTTTCCGATTGTAATTTTCAATTTTATTGAGGAATTTTTATAGAGAATTTTTCATTTTTTAAATTTATCTTTTACAAAATTCTTAAATTCTATAATAGGTATTAGACTATTTTATAAATTAAAAAAAACTGCCCAAAAATAACTTTCTGGGCAATTTTTTAGTAACTTATTTCTATATCATTTACCAAATTTTTACTCGTTTTTCTGGGGCAAGATACATTTTTTCGCCTTCTTTAATATCGAATGCTTGATAGAAAGTATCTAAATTTAAAAGTGGTACAAAGGCACGGTACATTCCTGGTGAGTGTGGGTCGGTTTTTACTTGATTTTTTAAGGCTTCGTCTCTCATTTTTCCTCTCCAAATTGTTGCCCACGAAATGAATAGTCGTTGTTCGGGTGTGTAGCCGTCAATTAAACCTGGATTTCCATTTTCTTTCAAATATAGTTGTAAACCATCGTAAGCGGCGTTGATACCGCCTAAATCTCCTATATTTTCTCCTAATGTGAATTTTCCATCTACAAAAGTTCCAGGCAAAGGCTCTAATGCACTATATTGTGCTGCTAACTGATTACCTAATGCCGTGAATTTTTTTAAATCCTCAGGCGTCCACCAGTCAACTAAATTTCCATCTGCATTATAACTCGCACCTTGATCATCAAAACCATGCGAAATTTCGTGCCCAATTACTGCTCCTATTCCTCCATAATTTACTGCTTCGTCAGCTTTGTAATCATAAAAAGGAGGTTGTAAGATTGCGGCTGGAAACACAATTTCGTTATACGACGGGTTGTAATAAGCGTTTACAGTTTGTGGCGACATTCCCCATTCGGATTTATCAACAGGTTCTGACAATTTATCTAAATCTTTTTTCCATGTCCATTGGCTTACATTTTTGATGTTTTGATAGTAACTGCCACCTTCTTTTGGGTTTACTACTAACATTGCTGAATAATCTTCCCATTTATCAGGATAGCCTATTTTTATGGTTAGTTTTTTTAATTTTTCGATGGCTTTTAGTTTGGTTTCTGGCGACATCCAAGTTAAATTGTTGATTCTAATTTCATAGGCACGCATCACATTTTTTATCATCTTTGATGCTTTTTCTTTTGCCTCGGCAGGAAACATTTTTTCTACATATAATTTCCCTAATGATTCGCCCACGGTTCCATTTACAACTTGTAACGCTTTTTCATGTTGAGGTCTTTGTTTCAGTGCTCCTGTTAATGATTTTCCATAAAATTCCCAGTTTGCTTTTTCAATATTTGTAGATAGCTCCCCCGATGCACCTCTTAATAGTGTCCAACGCATATAGGCTTTCCAGTGATCTACTTTATTTTCTTCAAAAATAGTTTGCAAAGCCGCCATATATCGAGGTTGAGTAACTATTATTGTGTCTATTTTTTGAAAACCAACTCCTTTTAAATAGGTATTCCAATCTACTATTGGGAACATTTTTTGTAAATCAGAGATTGCCGTTGGATTGTATTGTTTTTTACTATCTCGGCGTTCTACACGGTCTAATCTTGGTTTAGACATTTGTATTTCGAGAGCTAATATTTTATCTGCATCGGATTTTGCACTTTCTGGACTTTGCCCAAGAATTTGAAGCATTTTTGCAATATGTAGTGCATATTTTTCTCTTTTTTCTTTGGAATCTTTCTCCTCAGAAACATAATAATCTCTATCAGGCAAACCCAAACTACCAGGACCAATACTTACTACATTTCGGTTGCTGTTTTTTTCATCTGCACCAACTCCTACTCCAAAAAATCCTGCACCGCCTCCAATAGATTCGGTTTCCATCAAAAATTTTTGCAAATCTTGAATGTTTTTTACAGCATCAATTCGGGCTAAATCGGATTGTATCGGATTAATTCCTGCCTTGTTTCTATACACGGTATCCATAACCGAATTATATATACTTATTGCTTTGCCTTGATCGGTATTGGATTTGTATTTTGAATCTCGTGCGGCGGCTTTCAAAATTGCTAAAGCATCTTTATCGGTATTTTGACGCAACTCATCAAAACTGCCCCAGCGGGTTTTATCTGCTGGTATTTCGGTTTTTAATAACCAAGTTCCGTTTACGAATTTAAAAAAATCCTCTCCTGGTTTTACGGATGTATCCATTGCCGTAAGATTAATTCCTGGTTTCTGATTTTTGCTTTTTGGTACTTTTATTTGGGCAGTGGCGGTCAATCCTATTAAAATTGTTCCGCAGATGATTAGTTGTTTTTTCATATTTAATTTTTAATAATTTTCTTAATTACACTTTGCTCATTGGCAGTAATTTTAATAAAATAAACGCCGTTTTGAATATTAGTCAAGTTTAATGGAATTTCGTTACTTGTAATTTGAAAATTTTTTTGAAAAAATAATATTTTTCCTGTAAGGTCCACTATTTCAATGTTTTCAGGAATAATTTCACCCAACTTTAAATTAAAAATTCCTGCTGACGGATTTGGATATATTGCAATATTATTTAGCATAAACTCATCGGTTCCTAATGCAGTTGGCAAAGGGCTTCGCCACACACCACGACCAAAAGTTGATGCTGTGATGTTGTTGTCTATCAAGTTTATTTCTAAATCGGAAACTTGTACATTTGGCAAACCTGTTTCAAAAGCTGTCCAAGTTGATAAGGTATCATCTTTGTAATAAACGCCTAAATTTGTACCAACATATAATGGATTATTAGTATTATTGCCTTGATGTTTGATACAAAACTTTCCTATTGATGGCAGTCCAGAGGCTATGTTTGTAAATGTTGTTCCTCCATTTGTAGATTTCATAGCTTGACCTGAAGTTCCTGATGTTGTAATATAAATAATATTGCTATCGGTTGAGTGAACCGTTAGTCCTGATATTGAACTAGATGCAGTATAAACTAATGTAAAATTTATTCCTTTGTTTGTACTTTTATATAATTGATTACTATTTACTACGAACATATTATTAACATTGCTGGGGTCAATTTCTATTAATTCAACATTTCCTGTGCCTAAACTTGTTGTGTTTTGGAGTGTCCATGTTGAGCTAACTAATTTATATAATCCCGTATAACCAGCATATACTTCGCCCAAACTGTTTATAGCCATTGGTGTTACCCAATTTCCATTTGATGAGCCAGATGGTAAACCTGTTACATAACTCGAATTGTTTGTTCCGCCAGTTGTGTTTTTATACAAACTTGCTCCATACTGAATAAAACCATACATGGTATTCTGATTTCTTGGATCAATTTGTACATCCATTCCATCTCCACCTTGCAGTTTTTTCCATTGATTATTATTGATAAATGCATGACAACCATTGTCTTGATGCCCTGTAAATATTTTTGCAGATGTTTGTTTGGCAACAGCAATTTTATATATAATTTGATTTTGAATGGATTTTGTTAAATCAGAAAAATTCGTACCCCCGTTTGTTGACGAATATATTCCGCCATCTGTACCTGCAAATAATTTATTGCCAAAAAATCTTAAAATATGTATATCTCCATGAGTATATGATGCTGAAGTTGATGCTGTCCAGCTGTTTACGGCGGTCATAGTTGTTCCGCCATCGGTTGATTTCCAAATATTTAAACAACCTGTATATATTTCATTTTCATTGGTTTGAGAAATACCTAACGCTAAATCATACCAAGATTGTGTAGAACCATCAAAAATACCTGTAGTTGTGTTTTTTGCTACAAATGTTGCTCCAGAGTCTGATGATTTATAAATTCCTTGAAAAACATTAGAAGTTCCTGCACTTAATACATAAACAACATTCGGATTTGCTGGGGTTACATCAATAACTAATCGAGTTGAACTTGATGGCAATCCTGTGCTTGATGAGGTAAATGTTGCACCAGAATCGGTTGATTTATAGAATGTTGTTGTAGAAACGGCATAAACTATTGTTGGGTTGGTTGGTTTTATTTTAATATCTTTTATGTTGCCTGTTTGTGTTCTAGTCCACGAAGTTCCTGCATTTGTTGAACGAAAAATCCCAGAATTTGTTGCTACCCAAAGCATATTAGAATTTGTTGGATTTACATAAATATCAGATGCCGTTGATGGACCTGAAATTGAGCCAGTGGCCGTCCAAGTTGTTCCTCCATTGGTTGATTTGTAAATACCAACAAAAAGAGTGTCGTAATGATTTCTATCGCCAGTGGCTATATAAATGGTGTTGTGGTTATTAGGGTCTATGGCAATTCCTGAAACTCCAATTTGTGGAAATTCATCAAAAATTGGTAAAAAAGAAGTACCTCCGTTTATACTTTTCCATATTCCTCCTGCTGGTGTGCCTACATATATTATATTGGCATCGGTAGGATCTACGGCAACTGCCTGAACTCTACCTTGTCCTGGAGAATTGTAAGGAAGTGTACCAAAAACAGGTGTCCAATTACTAGTTACGGCAATATTAGCAGCATTTCTATTGGTAGTTCTACTTTGTTTTTCCTGATTATAAATATCTAAAACTTCTTGACTTGTCAAAACCGTTCCATCATCGTGCAATTGATTTTCCATATTGGTGTACCACCGCATAAAAGGTTTGTGTCCGCTACCCTTGATGTTTGGGTCGTGGGTTTTCCAATAGTCATCAAAGCTGGCTTTCATTTCTGCCAGTGTTGCCGTGCCATTTTTTGCACCCAGTGCTTGCATCCACGGAGCGTCAGGGTTGTATTGAGCCGATGCTGTTATTGATATAAATAATAATAGTATTAATTTTCTCATAGTTTTTAGCTTAAAGGTTTAGTAATTGTTTTAATTTTATATTTAATTCGATGATATTTATTTCGTCAAGTATTCCAATTTTTCCAATAGATAATGATTTATCGACAGTTGCAATTTTTGATAATCGAACTAATGAGTGTTTCTTAATTCCGTTTTTATTAGATGGCAATAATTCAACATCTGAAGTTTCTTTCCATTTTATTTGAGTTGTAATAAAGCAAACGGTTAAATCATATTCTGATTCTATTAATAAAACTGCGGGACGCAACTTACTACCGTTTAAATTTGTAAAAGGAAAGGGAATTAATATGACATCTCCTTTATTCATTGTGTTTTTCAATCAAATCGTCAACAGTATAAAGATCTTCCTCATCGTTTAAAAAAGCAAATGACTTGCTATTAGAAATCAAGGTTTGAATATTATCCGTCAATAGTTGGTTTTCATGTTTTTTTATGATAAAATCTGCAAAATCAGATATTTCTGTTGCTTTCTCTTGTGGTAATTGATTGATTACCCTTACAGTTCGTTTAATAATTAAATCTTTTGTCATCGTTAATTTTTAATTACCTTTTTAATAATAGAAGTTTCGTCGGCAGTAATTTTTATAAAATAAACACCTGCGGAAACATCTTGCAAATTTAATATAAAAACTGAATTATCATTTTGAAAATCAGTTTGTTTGAGAATTAATTTTCCTGAAATATCGGTTACCTCAATATTTTTTATCTCGCTATTACCTTTTGCAATATTAAAAATTCCATTTGATGGGTTTGGATAAATTGCTACATTTTTTATATCAAATTGTTCATTTGCCAATGTGCCATTTATTACAAAATCATCAATAATAACTCCTAATCCGTTTACACTATCATCGGAACGAAACACTATTCGGAACATAATATTGCTATTTGTTGCCAACGAATTTAAAGGATAAAAATATTCGGTCATCGTTGTATTTGTGCCTGTCCATTGAGCACCCAAACAGTTGGAACAATCTCCAACAAGGTTTATAGAAGTTCTATCGCTGTTGTACCAATTAGCTCCCATTGTACCGAGTACGGTCCAAGTTAATCCATTGTTTGTTGAATATTCTGTATAAATTATATCGAAATTCTGTTCCAAATCATACGCCATTTTAAATCTAATTTCTGGACTTGAAATCGTTGTCAAATCATAACATTGCGAAACTAAATAGGATTTTTTTCCATCAGTATAATTGCCTGTTAAATTGCTTGTATATACATTGTTTGTGCCTGTGTCTAATGCACTTGCTGTTCTTATTCCTCTTATCCAACCGTTATTTGTGCCTTCGTTATAAGTTATTAATTCGGAGGCTGTGTTTTCAAATGTATTTATGGTGTTTACTACTCCTGAATTATTAATGTAAAATCTTGTTTTAGAATCATTATTATCGTTATAAGCATCGTTTGGAGTAGTTGCGTTGATTAGCATTGTATAACTACCTCTTGGTAAATTCAGTATTGGTAATGTTATATTCGTGGTTTGCGAGGAGGCTAAATTTCCTGACCAATTATAGGTAAACGGTGTTGAATTTATGGTGTAGTTTACAGAAACATCGGTTATAGCATTTAACCCATTGTTTTTTACCTGAATAATTGGTGTTATGGTACTGCAACCTACTGTTGTTGTGGGTTCAATAATTTCATTTAATCTTAAATCGGTTGCAGGAGTTTGTATCTCTATAACTGATTGCCAGATGCTCCGACCATAAGTTGCTGCTACAATTTTTGCATCTTCAAGATTAATTTCTAAATCGGTTATATGAACAAGAGGTAAATTGGTGTTGAACGGAATCCAAGAATTCATAGTATCATCAATATAAAAAACCCCTATTTGAGTACCAAGATATAAAGGATTATTGGTGTGTCGTCCTTGATGTTTAATACAGTTTTTGCCAATGGCAGGTAATCCTGCACTTAAAACTACCCATGTTGTGCCGCCGTCTAAGGATTTTAGGACAGTGCCGTTTATTCCTGCTGTAACAATATAGACAATATTACTATTTGAATGATTAATCTCAATAGCATTAATGTTACTCAAATCGGTATAAATATTTGTAAAAGTATGCCCTCCATCTGTGCTTTTAAAAAGTTTGTTATTGGTAGCTACCCAAATATTGTTGTCGTTATTGGGGTCTATAGTTAACACATCAATATTTCCTGTTCCAACTGCTGAATTGCTTTTATTTTCCCAAGTCGATCCATTTAATTTATGCAAATAAGAAAATCCAGAAAAAACTTCGCCTACACTATTTATGGCTAATGGTGTTATCCAATTTCCAGATGCTCCTGCTGGCGATGGAACCGATGAACCCGAACTATTTGCGGCATCACTACTGATATATAATGAAATACCACTCTGAATAAAACCGTAGTACAAATTGCTGTTATTGGGGTCAATGACAGTATCCATACCATCGGCACCATAATAATTTTTCCAAACATTATTACTATAACCAAAACCGCCATTGTCTTGCAAACCACCTACCATTTTTGTTGCGGTTTGTTTAGAAACTGCTATTTTATAAAACTGTCCTATTCGGGCAGATGCTGTCAAATCTGAAAAAGAAATTCCTTGATTATCAGACACATAAATACCGCCATCACTGCCACAGTATAATTTGTTTCCAAAGAATTTTAGATAATGAATATCTGCATGAGTATAATTTGCAGCACTTGGCGATGACCAACTATTTAGTTGATTAAAAGTTGTTCCGCCATTGGTTGATTTCCAAATATTTAAGGTTCCTGAATAGATCTCATTAGCATTCGTTGGTGATACTGCAAATGCCATATCATACCAAATTTGTGAAATTTCATCGTTATTTGTAGCACCCATATTTGTAAAATTCTCTCCGCTATCCGTTGATTTATAAACATTTATAGAAGCACCATTTTCATATATCAAAGCATAAACAAAATCAGGATTTGAAGGTGTAACATCTATTAAACACTTACTAAAATTTGCTGGCAATCCATTTGAGATTTGAACAAAACTATCCCCAGCATTTGTTGATTTGAAAATACCAGTACCTGAACTTGCATAAATAACATTTGAGTTGTTTGGTTTTAATCGAATAGCACCTTGCGAAAAATTTCCAACCTGAACATTTATCCAATTTGCACCTCCGTCAATGGTTTTAAAAACACCGTTACTGGTGGCACACCATAACATTTGACTGTTATTAGGATTAATTAAAATATCTCTTGCTTTGGAGGAACCTGTTAAGGTCAAACCTGTTTGTGTCCAGTTTACACCGCCATCGATGGTTTTTAAAACACCAATCGAATATGTATCTCCTGCATCACTATCGCCTGTTGCAATGTATATTATATTTGAATTATTGGCGTCAATAGCAATTCCGGAAACTCCATTTTGAGGTAGTTGGTCTGATATATTTGTAAAATTTCCTCCTGCATCAATAGATTTCCAAATTCCGCTGGCAGGTGTTCCAATATAAATAATGTTAGAATTATTAGGATCGACCGCAACAACTTGTACCCTACCTTTTCCTGATGACCACGAACCTGTATTGATATAAGCCGCTGGACCAACGGGTTGCCAATTACTTACATTTATATTTGCATAATTTCGTTGTAATTGTGTGTTCTTATTTTGTACAACTGCCTCTTGTAATTGACTGTAAGACATCAAACTACCATCGGCATTTGTTAAATTTTCCCAATGATTGAACCATCTCATAAAAGGTTTATAGCCACTTCCTTTTTTATCTTTATCGTGAGTTTTCCAATATTCGTCAAAACTGGCTTTCATTTCAGATAATGTTGCTGTACCGTTTTTTGTCCCAAGGTTTTTCATCCAAGGTGCGTTTGGATTATACTGTGCTTTTATTGAAACTGTTATAAGAAAAATTAGTGCTAGCAGTATATTTTTTTTTATGTTAATTTTTGTTGTTTTCTTCATATTGTATTATAAATTAACTTTGATAAAAAGTAGAAAAATATTTTGTTCAAAAATAATATTTTTTTTATATAACATGATAAAAATTTGATTTTTATATCTTTGCAAAAAAAAAAATGATTTCATATTTAAAAAAACATCGGATTTTTGTTGCTGTATTTTTAATATTTTCAATAATAACCTTGTCGTTTATATACACGGCATTAAAACCAAAGAAAACGCTACCCGTTTATAGTCCATCAATGGTAAATCCAGAAATGGTAGATAGCACCGTGCAGTATATCAGTAAATACCATACTATTGCGGATTTTAGATTTACAAATCAAAATGGCAGAATTATTACTCAAAAAGACTATGAGAATAAGGTTTATGTTGCCGATTTTTTCTTTACAACTTGTGGGTCAATTTGCCCAAAAATGACTACAAATTTAGTAATCGTTCAAAAAGCGTTTATCAACAATCCAAAAGTAAAATTATTATCCTTCTCTGTTATGCCAGATGTTGATGAGGTTGCAGTTTTGAAAAAATATGCTATAAAAAATGGAGTGAACGACTCAAAATGGAATTTAGTTACAGGAGATAAAAAAGAAATTTATAGTTTGGCAAGAAAATCATATCTTGCTGTAAAACAAGGCAGTCCAAGTGAATTATATGATATGGTTCATACCGAAAATTTTGTTTTAGTTGATACCAAAAAGCGAGTTCGTGGTTTTTATGACGGAACAAAGAAAGAAGATATTGAACAATTAATTGAAGATATTGAATGGTTGTGTAGCAAAGAATCAAATTAAAAAACTGCGGTTTAGAATAAATTTTACTTATTTAAGTTGGCTAATTTTGTATTGAATATCAAAAATAAATATTATAAACAGATGAAAAAAATATACCTTTTAATATGCTTTTTATCAACAAATTTAATTTTTTCGCAAAGAACCGAAAACTTTAACAATATTGTTGAAAGCGAAATGAAATCGGCCTCAAAACGGATGAATATTGCTATAAATCCAAACACTGCCAATTATGATATTACTTATCATAAATTAGAATTTTCTGTTAATCCATCTGTGGCATCAATTTCTGGCAAGGTTACTACAACTTATACGGCTTTGACAGATATGACAACCATCACTTTTGATATGGCTAATGGATTGACTGTTAGTGCTGTTACAAAAAACGGAAATAACTTAACCTTTCTTCAAAATGGTAACAATGAATTAGTTATAAATTTTCCTGTAACACAAACTATTGGCACATCAGCAACAGTTGAGATTACTTATTCAGGCGATCCGACGGCATCAGGATTTGGATCTTTTACAGCAACTACTCATGCAGGAAACCCTGTTTTATACACCCTTTCAGAGCCTTTTGGAGCCAGAGATTGGTGGCCTTGCAAGCAAGATTTGAATGATAAAATAGACAGCATTGATGTTTATATAACAGCACCCTCACAATATGTGTCGGTTTCAAACGGTATAGAACCTGATGCACCAGTAATTATTGGTGCAAATAAAACCACGCATTTTCATCATTCCCATCCAATTCCTGCCTATTTAATTGCGATTGCAGTTACTAATTATCAGATTTACAATCAACAAGCAGGTTTGGGAACAACCACTAGTCCATTTTTTCCAATAATTAATTATATGTATCCAGAATCAGCAACTGCACAAATTACAAGTTTGGCAGTTACTCCTACGATTTTGAATTTTTATGAATCAAAATTTGGAGATTACGCATTTAGAAACGAAAAATATGGTCATTGTCAGTTTGGATGGGGTGGCGGTATGGAGCATACAACAGTATCATTTATGACGGCAGCAAACGGAGCGGGTGCATACAGCAGAGGATTAATTGCACATGAAATGGCTCATCAATGGTTTGGTGATAAAATAACCTGCGGATCGTGGAAAGACATTTGGCTCAACGAAGGTTTTGCAACTTATTTAGCCTCTTTGGTCATTGAAAATATAGATGGATTAACAGCGTTTATAAACGATAAAAATGCAATGATAAACCATATTACCTCAAACTCAAGCGGAGCGGTTTATTTGACAGATGTTGAAGCCTTGAATGTAAACAGAATTTTTAGTTCCCGATTAACATATAACAAAGGAGCGATGGTGCTTGAAATGTTGCGGTTTAAAATGGGAGATACGGCCTTTTTTCAGGGAATGAAAAACTACATCACCGATCCGCAACTAGCTTATAAATATGCCATTACGCCACAATTTAAAGCTCATATGGAAGCCGTTTATTTAGGAACAGGTAGTTTGACAGAATTTTTTAATGATTGGATTTACGGACAAGGATATCCTACATACAACATAACGGCTTACAATTTAGGAGTTAATGAATTTAAAATTACAATAAATCAAACCCAATCAAACCCAAGTGTTTCGTATTTTGAAATGCCAGTACCAATAAAACTAACAGGAGCAGGCGGAACCTCATATCTGGTAACTTTAAACAACACAACAAATGGAGAACAATTTACAATATCCGTCCCTTTTGTAGTTACAGGAATGGAATTTGATTCAGAAAAACATCTAATTTCAAAAAGCAATACAGCCACATTGGCAACAGATAGTTTTGAATACCAAGATGGAATTGTAATTTATCCTAACCCAACAAGTGATGTAGTAAAAATAAAAACTGCTACAAACATAATTATAGAGAATGTAACAATTAGCAATATTGTAGGACAGATAGTTTTAGAAAAAAACAGTAATAAAATAGATATTTCTTCATTGTCAAGCGGTATTTATAATATTGGAATAAAAACAAATTTGGGTGTTTTTTATAAAAAAATTAAAAAAAATTAAAACAAAAAATTATTATAAAAAGTAATTAAGAAACCTTACTTTTGCCACCTTATAAAATTTAAAAAGAAAAAATGGGAACACTTATTCAAATAGCACAACTTATTTTGTGTTTGTCAATTCTAGTTATACTTCACGAACTTGGACACTTTTTACCAGCAAAATATTTTAAAACAAAAATAGATAAATTCTACCTGTTTTTTGATTACAAATTCTCTTTATTTAAAAAGAAAATAGGAGAAACAGAATACGGAATAGGCTGGATACCAATGGGAGGCTATGTAAAAATTGCAGGAATGATAGATGAAAGCATGGATACTGAACAGCTTAAACAAGAACCTCAACCCTGGGAATATAGAAGTAAGCCTGCTTGGCAAAGAATGATAATTATTTGTGGAGGAGTAATCGTAAATTTCTTTTTGGCTTGGTTTATTTATACCATTCTCTTATTTAATAACGGTGATAATTATATTGATAACGCAAAATTCACTAATGGTATTGCCGTTGATAGTATAGGTCAAATATTAGGATTAAAAACAGGCGATAAAATATTAAAAATTGATGGTGAAAACCAACAAAAATTCGATCAGTTACCTATGAATATTCTTTTTGGAGACAACATTACTGTAAATAGAAAAGGTAAAGAAATTACATTTCCGTTGGCAGATGAAGGCAAAAGAGAAGTTATGAAACTAAAAGGACAAAGTTTTATTATGCCAAGAGATATAGTTGTTATCGATTCTGTTCTGCCAAAAATGCCAGCAATAGCTAGCGGATTACAAAAAGGAGATAGAATTACAGGCTTAAACGGTAATAAAATTGAGTTCTACGATGAATTTATAGCATTGATGCCTAAATTCAAAAAAGATTCTATTGCTTTAAATATTATTAGAAACAATCAAGAAATAGTTATAAAAACTAAAACTGACAAGGAAGGAAAATTAGGGTTCATTAATGATTTATCACAGACAAAACAAGCAATAGTTACACAAAATTTATCATTTACAGAAGCTATTCCAGCAGGGTTGCACAAAACGGTATCAATTTTAACCATGCAAATTAGGCAGTTTAAACTTATATTCAATACAAAAACAGAAGGTTACAAACAAGTTAGCGGACCATTAAGAATGTTTAAAATATTTAAACCTACTTGGGATTGGACATTTTTTTGGTCATTTACAGCAATGTTCTCTGTTTGGTTAGCCTTTCTAAATATCTTGCCAATACCAGGACTTGATGGAGGTCATGCGATGTTTATCTTAATCGAAGTTATTACACGAAGAAAACCAACCGAAAAAACACTTGAAATTGCTCAAACAATAGGTGTAATGATACTTCTAACCTTATTTGCATTAGTTTTTGGAAATGACATTTGGCATTTAGTTATGGGAAAATAAAATTTTAAAAATAAAATTTTAAAAATATTTGGAACTTTAAAAATTATTACTATCTTTGCAACCGCTTAAAAGATAAAATATCTTCCTTCTTAGCTCAGTTGGTTAGAGCATCTGACTGTTAATCAGAGGGTCCTTGGTTCGAGCCCAAGAGAGGGAGCTCT
>DYPB01000337.1 GCA_020720185.1 Flavobacterium psychrophilum
GGCAAAAGCCATGAAAAATATTGGCGACTTAGGCAGGAGCCTAAGCCGAACGGGATCATATTATGGGATTTTTTTTGAAAATTGACTTGACATTTGCATAGAAGATTTTATTTATTAGATAAATTGCCATTTTACTCTTGTTTGCGAAGTTCAACAATATCCACCTTGGGGTATTTTTTTTGGGTTTGTTTCATAGCTTCATCATAAAGAGTACCTTCGTCTAATAATTTTTTGAGGTAAGTAAGAGCGTTTATTTGCTCTGTCTTTTGCTCTATTATTTTATCTTTTTGCTCTTGTTTCTTGTTTTCTTCAATAATCATTTCATCTAATTTAACGCCAACAGCATTTTCGGTTAAAAGGATTTGTTTTTTTTGAGCAATGTCTTTCTCTTTCGTTTCAAGGGCGTTGTTTAGATTTTCATGAAGTTTTTTCAATTTTTCATTTTCAGCCAGTATTTGTTCAGTATTTAGTTCCCCTTCCCCCGCTTCTTCGACAAGATCTTCCCAGAAGTCGTCATCATTATTCGTGCTGTCTTGGGGGTTTGGTTCTGCTGTTTCTGTTGGCAATTCCTGCCCTTCGGCGAGGGTGGTGGTGTCTGGGACGGTGGTGGTGGATTGGACTTCGGATTGAACATTGCTTCCTGAAGTTTGGTAATATGCCCAACCGCCTATACCAAATGTTGCAGCCAACAAACCGCTGAATAATATCACTTTGTTTTTACCTTTTTTGCTCATTTCTTTAAGTTTTAGTTTCAAAGCTCAAAAAGCTTCTTTTATATTTTTTTCAGATTTTTTTTGTCTTTTTTCAAGTAATTTTAGTTTGTTAAGTCTATCCGATACCAAATTCATCTGTTCTTCTGAGATATTGACTCAATCAAAAACTTCATCGATAACAATTTTTTCTAACTAAGCTTTTGTCATATCGTTTATTTTGAATGTTCTCGTTCAACCATATATTTCTTCAAATTTAAGTTTGTCTCAGATTTTTTTTTCATTCTTTTCTGGGTTTACTCTGTATAAATTTTCGTTAGTTTTCATTTGCGAATATAGTTAAAAAATAAAATAGTGAATATATTTTGGATTAATTTTTTGATGTAAATTGATTTTTTAGTTTGGGGTCGGCAGATACAGAGTAAGGTTCAAGATTCAGACTCTATAAAATTTGATATTTGCTTATTCACATCTTTAATAATGGTTTGACTCTAATTGACAAATTATTGTAGAGATACAGGGCATTATATTTTTCTCGATATCTTTTGTCAGTTGTCGTGTATCTGTCCCACGTTCGTCTCAGGCTCTTGCCTTAGACGTTCTATTTCTTAAGGCTTTGCC
>DYPB01000338.1 GCA_020720185.1 Flavobacterium psychrophilum
GGTAAATACTTTGAGGATTACCCAAATAATGGGGAATTAAGATGGTGTTTTTGTAAAATGTAAGTGACTATTCTTCAAATGAAAAAACTCACCATCATAACCTTATCGCTCCTATTCATTTCTGCCTATTCGCAACACAATGATACACAAGCAGCACTATACAATATTGGTTTTGGAGGTATAACAGGGGGAATAGGTGCAGTTATCAATAAGCAATCCGGAGAAAAATCCGGAAAAGTTTTTTTTAAAGGATTTTATCAAGGGGCATTGGGGGGAAGTGTACTTTTTGCAAGTAAAAAAATGGTGTATAATTCTTTTAAAAACAATCATATAGAAAATTTATGGATGTCAAAAATTGTTCATAATGCGGGGGCTTCTATCATTGAAAATGCTGTTACAAATCGAAATTTCTGGGAAAAATGGCATTTTTCATTTGGTTTTAATCGCTTTGAATATGACATAAAAGCCGATAAAAATTTTCAATATAAATTCATGCCTGCTGCTTTTGTGGGGTCAATTTACACATTAAGTTATAGTAAAAAGTTTGATGTTCAAAAAAGTATACAAACACTAACGCCAATATTTATAGATAATCCTAAAACAAGTACTTTTACAGCTTTAAACTCTATAGTCTTTCAAAATGAAGCTCGATATGCATTTTCTTCAGCACACGAGATGATCCATGTTTTCCAGTATGATGAATATATTCCTTTGAATTCCTATTTATCCAAAACAAAAGAAAAATGGAAAACCAAATCGAAGTTTGTCAATAAAATTAGTAATCACATTTATTTTGATGTGCCGAGTTCGTTATTATTAGTAGGGTCTTACTATATTAATAGAATAAATAATCAATGCTATTTTGATAATATGTATGAACAAGAAGCTAATTATTATTCAAATCAAATGAAATGTTCGAGTTATTTACTTAGGCACAACCATTAATTTCCACCCTACCCAATTATGATTCATCATTCTTCTAATCAAATTATCAAAAATTGTTTCTTTGAATATTGATCTATTAAGTCTCCAGCTGTTCGAAGTATGTTGCTATGCGAAGTTTGCAACTTCGCATCATAACTAAAAAAATAGTATTTTTGAAATAAAAAACAAATTGACCAAGGTTTATACAATTTCAGACCAAGACAAACCCTATTATATTACAGCTACTGTGATAGATTGGATAGATGTTTTTACCCGCCAAAATTACAGAGATATCATCATTGACAGTCTAAGGAACTGTAAAGAAATAACCTATCCATTTTGTCTTCGTTTCACTTCGACTTTGCCCTTTTTCTACGTTTCAAATTTTGCTAAGAG
>DYPB01000339.1 GCA_020720185.1 Flavobacterium psychrophilum
ATTGCGTCAAATTGTTTTCTGATTTACTTCTGAAAATTGGTTGCCTACAACGTTTCGTGGCTTGTTTTCAGGTGGCAATTTCAGCACAAAGCCTTTACAAAAATACACTAATTATTAAATTTTACAACGGCGTTTTCGGATTATCACAAAACTGCCACTTGAAACAAACCACTGTTGTAAGATGCCATTTAATAGAATATTGATTCACAAAAATCTATTAAGTAACTATCTTCGTTCTTTACAAGTTTAATAAAATTTTTTGTTTTGATTGCACCATCATAGTCTACCTCAACCTCAAATTCTAAATCATTAATTTCTTTAATTTTTACAGATTTTAAAGGATACCCTTCGACATCACCATTCCCACGACCAAAAAGCCACATATCATCTTCTAAGATTTTGTATGTATTTTTCCATTTTGCTTTATATTTTGTTTCAGCTATTTTACTTTCCTCGACTGTATAATTACTTGGTCCATAAATACTACCTTTTTCACTCATATATTCAAGAAATCTTTTAGAACAAACATCATTTTCTATTGGAAAGCAAAATTCATTATCATTATTAGCACAAGTAAATATATGATTTAACCAATCAGAACCATTGTCAAAACTTTCGTTTGCAGCATTTTCATTAAACATTCCATTTTTATAATTATTTATAATATTAATGAAATATGAATAATCCATGAAGGCTTGATTTAGTTTATCTTTTTTATATGTTTCACAATAAATTTTACCATCTTCTGTCAATTGGAGATTATACTTTACTTTGTTGAATTTGTATGGCTCTTTTAATTCTTTTTCATCAAAGCTATAATAGTTAGAAAGATTATCCAATAAATATTTTGTTACGTCTTCAGGAAGTTCAGCTGTTAATTCTGCTTCGCATTCACATTTTTTTAATTCTTTTTCAATTTTAGAAGGTCGCATACCTTCAAGTTTTACAACATCTTCGAAAAAATCTTTCTTTACGTCCTCAAATGGTAAATCAAAAACAACGTCTAATTCATTTTTTTCTTTTAGGTCGTTATAAATTTTTTCAAAATCTTCACTTAATAAGTCAAAATAAACTTGTTTTTCTTCGTTACCACTACAATTTATATCACTCTTACAAGAAATTAATATTAGTGATAAAAAAAGAAATAAAATTTTATTCATTGTTTATAATTTTTAAGGTTTTGTGAGATATGGTTTCTTACAACGGTTTGCAGCTACACGAGGTGCAAGGGTTCGTGACTGCATATTTTCTATTAAAGTAAAAATTTTGAGTTAAAAACCAAGTTTCTAAAAAAGCCCAAACCCCGCAATATCGC
>DYPB01000340.1 GCA_020720185.1 Flavobacterium psychrophilum
ATGAGGAAGCAGCACCAGCACCTACTCCAACCGATTTTAAAACAAATTTAACAGGTGGTAGCTCAAAAACCTGGAAAGCAAATACCTGTTTTTCTAATCAAAGTTCGATTTTTGCATCCGTAAAATGGACGTTTAAAACCGACGGAACTGGAAATACAGCATCAGGATCAGATACTGCTAATTTTACTTGGACGTATGATGAAAACACAAAAATTCTTGTTTATACATTTCAATCATCAACCTTCAATATTAATAAAATATTTGTAACCGATTTTACTGCAGATGCTATAAATACTTCTAAAATAGAATATTACACAAACACTACGTTAGAAGGTGCAATCACAAGTACACCAACATGTATCATCGGATTTATTAAAAACTAAATAGTAACCAATGAAAAAAATAATCGTAATATTCGCAATTATTTTCTCTCTTTTCTCTTGTAATAAAGATGAGGAAGCAGCACCAGCACCAACAAAAGGTGGTAACATTACTTACACTGTTGATGGAGTTACAACAAAAGTTGAAGATGGTATTGCAACAGTAATTGTTGACAACGGTACTAAAATAGGTGATATTTCCAATAGTGATATCAAAACAACAAGAATTGGTGATGGTACTACAAAGCCGTTTACTGTAGGAACTCCAATTACTGGTGAAGCATTTACTGTTCAAATTAATGGTTTACAATGGGTACGTAAGGCATCGGCAAATAAGATGACTATTACTTCTTATGACGGAACAACCATAAAAGGAACATTTTCGGGACAAGTAGCCAACAATAACTCTGGGTCTTATATTTATAAAAATATTTCAGGAACTTTTGAAACAAATGATATAACCAAATTTTAATAGTTATGAAAACTTCAAAAATATTATTTTTAGTGCTACTTACTTTTCAATTAGTGAGTTGTCAAACTAAAAAAGCGACTGTAGATTCAACCAAAACAGAAAAGAAAGTAGAGAAAAAAGAATCAAAATATGCCGAAGGCAAAATGACCAATGGTACCTACTTTATTATTAACGCAAGCGAAAATTTAGCATTAGAACCTTATCAAAGACAATATGGTTCATTAACCGATTTGAATTTAACAAAACTAGACAATTCAGCGATACAAAAATGGGTTATAAAGGAAAATATCAATGCCAAAACTAAAAAACCAAATGGGACTTTTTCAATTTATTTATTTGTAGATGAAACCAATGCTATTGCCAATAAATACAACAATCCTAGACTAGGAAAAACAAAAGAATATCCCAAAGATAGTTTTGTTTTAGAATATAAAGATGCTGAAAAAACGTATATAATAAAAA
>DYPB01000341.1 GCA_020720185.1 Flavobacterium psychrophilum
GGCTGAAACAGGCTATTGACGCAATAGGAAAAATAAAGATGCGTCAATAGGGATGTTGGGCAAAATTCAAAACAAAACGAATCTGATTGACAAAAATTAACACAGAAAAGGAAAATCAACACTATATACCTAAATTTTATTTGAGGTATTTTTCGTATAACAATAATAAAAAGCAAATCGGAATTTTCAATCAACGAAATAATTTATACATCCCAAATGCCGCATTAAAAACGCAAGCTTCAAAAAAATATTTTTATGGAAAAGATGGTGTAATTGAGGATTGGTTAAGTTCTATCGAATCTATTGTCGCACCAATTTTATTGAAAATGTGTACTGACAATCAATTTCCCGAATTTATGTCGTCGATTCAAGCTGATTTAATTTTTTTCATTATTCTTTTAGACTTACGTAACCCAATTAGACTAAATCAATGGGAAAAAGGAAAGGAATTATTAAAGGAGAGAATTTTAAGTAAAAACCCTGAAAGTAAAAATTCACAATTAATTCTTGCTCTCGAAGAGTTGAGCAATCACGAAGAAAATGTAAAAAGAGTTATTTCGAATACAAAAGGAATTCTTCCTTATTGTATGGATTTAAAATATAAGTTGCTTAAAAACACAACTAAAATTCCATTCATAACATCTGATTACCCTTTAATAAAATACAATCAATTTTTAGAAATGAGAAAATGGAATATTGGTGGACATAATGGGTATGGTACAGTTGGAGCACAAATGTTTCTTCCTTTGAATGATACATATACTTTAATTTTATATGACCCAATTGTATATAAAGTTGGTAATAAAAAAGAAAAAATAGTAGAAATCAATGAATTGAAATCTATTGAACAATTGAATTTACTACAACATCTAAATAGTCAAGAAACTTTATACTTCAATCATAAAGCTTCAAAGCACTATATTGAATATTTAAACACAGTAGCCAGTAAGTATAAAAAAGCGAACGTATCTTTTTCTGAAATTTATCAGATAGATGATGGAAAAGGTGGATTTAAAAAAAATGAAGAGGTTATATCGCTCGGTTCAGTGGACTTGAAAATAAATTTAACTTTGCAAAAGATAAAATTTAGTTCAAAAGTTAGAGGAATAAAATTAGATAATAGAGTTGCTCAATTTCGACCGAAAGCTGAACAAATATATAGACACGAAGAAAAAAAAAAAATCGCCCAACATCATGTCGGCGAATATGGCGGGTAAAAGCATCAAAACAAACTTTTGTGATTAACCAAATGTTTTGTACTTTTACCAAGCGTCAGTGTCCCGAAAGCTTTCGGGATCACCGCCACA
>DYPB01000342.1 GCA_020720185.1 Flavobacterium psychrophilum
CAAGTTAACGAACTGCAAGAAACTAAAGAAGTTGAACTTGCGCTCTACTAAAATAGCCGATACTCAATTAGAACAGCTAACTCAACAACTACCTGAATTGGAATAACTTAATTTATACAACTGTCAACAACTACAAAATTTCAAGTTAACGAACTGCAAGAAACTAAAGAAGTTGGACTTGGGCTCTACTAAAATAACCGATACTCAATTAGAACAGCTAAGTCAACAACTACCTGAATTGGAATAACTTGATTTATGGAACTGTCAACAACTACAAAATTACAAGTTAACGAACTGCAAGAAACTAAAGAAGTTGAACTTGCGCTCTACTAAAATAGCCGATACTCAATTAGAACAGCTAACTCAACAACTACCTGAATTGGAATAACTTAATTTATACGGCTGTTAACAACTACAAAATTTCAAGTTAACGAACTGCAAGAAACTAAAGAAGTTGGACTTGAGCTCGACTAAAATAAGCGATACTCAATTAGAACAGCTAACTCAACAACTACCTGAATTGGAATAACTTAATTTATACAACTGTCAACAACTACAAAATTTCAAGTTAACGAACTGCAAGAAACTAAAGAAGTTAGACTTGAGAAATACTAACGTTTCACAGTAAACTAAAGCCGAACTACGCAAACAATTTCCAAATGCTAAAATTTCATGATAATTTAAATTTATTTATCAGATTTTTCTTTATCTTTAGTTTGCATTTGTTTTTTATTCTTGTTTTTACTTAACGTTTCTATTTCAGTTCATATTTTCTAAAATTTACTCTTCTGTTATCTTTTATTTTTATCTTTGCCATACTTTATTTAATTTACTTATGCCATTGCTTGACTAATTCTAAAGTTTGATTATATCTTAATCAATAACGTCAAACTATTGGCTTATTTTTATTCAGATTGGAATTAGGATTGGAATAATGCTGATCAGCATATAATAGAGGAACAAGTTTTTGTACTATAGGCATAAACAAGAGGTTGTATCAAGTCATCATATGATATGATTGCTTTTTATTTATTGCTATTATTTATTTTTATTACACACTTCTTACTTATTAAAATCTTATAATTTAGCTTCAGAATGTAAACTAAAATAGTTTTAATTAGATTCGGACAGTTAGAAAGCACGTATCGGTTGAATTAACCTCCTGATAAATAAAATAAAGTTAACCAACTTTATGTAATGACTATCCATTCTAATTTTATATTTATTTGCAATTATTTTTATGCATATCATCTATAATAAGAGAAAATGCATATAATTTATAAGGGGAAGCTCGGATT
>DYPB01000343.1 GCA_020720185.1 Flavobacterium psychrophilum
TACTGCTTCAAATTGGTTTTATCTTTTTGGTTTCTGTTCCTAATTTTCTATTTATAAATAAAAATAATCGCAAATATAGTAAAAATGTCAAGAAAATTGAATACAAAACGAAAAAAATATAATAAGTATAATCCTACTATTGTACAGGCATTAATGGATAAGTACAGAGTTAAGCATTCGATGATTACCGCTTCTATGCTTGGAAATCGCACTAGCAAGACTTCTCTAAGCATTATTGCGGACTATATCCAAATGGAAGAGGAACTTAAAACCTATTTAACTGAAAAGCAAACTAAGTGCCAAACTACTAAAAAACCTAGTTAAACTATAAATAAATTAATTTTTAACCAAATGGAAGATATTTTAAAATATAAAAATGCACAAATAGAAGCCTTGCAATTAGAACTAAAAAGAATAAATGATTTACATACTAATTTGAAGTTAGAGTTAAAACAAGCGAATAATACTATTTTTTCTTTTATTGAAAAGGAAAGCCCAAAAAAAAAAATTAGTGATGAGTTTACAATATTTAAGATTAGTTTGAATTAGTTATGAAACCAATTTTTACACTTGCAGATATACAGGAATACAAAAAAAGTATTAAAAGACAATACAATGTTTTAGCCATTTGTGATGCTTTTAACGAAGAAGAAAAGGTACAAATTAGAGCTATTTATATACAACTGTACAAATTAGTTTCTAAAATGATAATTAAAAGAATAAACAATATTACAGTTGTTTTAGACAAGTAAAATATGAGCAATTTAATACAGCTTTTTAACGATAAAACCAACGGGGGTTTATTATTTTGGGAACAGGAATTTTCTTCGGAGAAAATAAGAAAAACACCCAAAGGATTTTCTTTTAATAATGGTAGTTGCAATGTAACCAAAACAACTAACGGAAACTATGTTTATACCAATTTTAAGGAATTTGACAAGGGTATTTCTGTTTTAGAATATGTACAAAAACGAGATTTTACAGATGGTAAAGGAGCATTAAAAACCATTTTAAACCAATTTAGTTTAAGTGGTTCGTATGTTCCTGCACCTGCTTTTTTGCCTATCAAAAAATGGGAAGATACTACCGAAGCTTCAAACTATTATAATGTTGTTTATTTAGACGAGCCTATAAACCTAGATTTGGTTGCTCCATATTTAACCAAAGGAATAGCAAAGGAATACAATTTTTTTCAAGTAAAAGAATATAGCGTTGTTAGAAACGTAAACGCTGGTTCTAAACTATCATTACTAACTGTTTCAGCTACCGAAAATTATCCAATTTTTGC
>DYPB01000099.1 GCA_020720185.1 Flavobacterium psychrophilum
CGTTAGCGGTCAGCTTAACCGACGAAAACGCATAGACAAACTTTGATGAAAAAAATAGACCTTCATACACATACAATTTCAACAGTTAGTGACTATGACTTTACGTTTGACCTTTCAAAAGTTAAAGAATACGTTGACAAACTTAAAATAGACGCACTAGCAATTACTAACCATAATGTTTTTGATATGAATCAATACAATCAAATCAAAAACTCATTGACAATTCCTGTTTTTCCAGGTATAGAAATTGATTTAGAAGGTGGACATTTATTGCTAATTACAGACATTAATGAATTTGAACTTGTAAACTTTGACGAAAAATGCAAGAAAGTTTCAGAGCTTATCAAAACTAAAGACGACAGCATAACCCTTTCTCAATTCCATAATATCTTTCCTGCGAATGAGCTCAATAAATATATTCTTATTCCACATTACGACAAAAGCCCTGAAATTAAGCAAGCAACAATAACAGCTTTACAACCACATATCACTTCAGGAGAAGTTGCAAGTGTGTCAAAGTTTAAACGAATGTTAAAAGAACAGAACGGGCTTACGCCCGTTTTATTCAGTGATATGCGTTTTAAAAGCGATTTGAAAGACTTTCCTACACGACACACATTCGTTGATTTGAAAGACATTTCATTGGCAGGTATAAAATCCTGCTTGACAGATAAAACAAAAATTTCGTTAACTAAAGAAAGTGGTAATGACTTTTTTCAAGCGACAGATGACGGTTTAGAATTATCAACAGGATTAAATATTGTCTTAGGGGAACGGTCATCAGGTAAAACTGTAACGCTTAACAAAATTTCTGCATCGACAGGAAATGCAAAATACATTAAGCAATTTTCATTACTACAAAATGACGAAGAAACATTTAATCAAACAAACAATTCACGTTTAAGTTTAATAAACAATAACTACTTAAACGAATTTAAATCTGTAATTGAAGACGTTGTCCGAATTGATACTAAACAAAATCATTTGGATATAGAGAATTTTTTGGATTCATTGAAAAAGTTTGCAACTGAAAACGAGAAAAAAGATTTGTTTTCTAAATGCACTTTGTTTAGCGAAGATATTTTTTCAATTGATGATTTGAAAAATCTCGATAAGATTATAGAATCAGTTATTACATTGATTGAAAATAACGAATATCAGGATATTATTACCAAATATATTTCTACTGAAAACCTAAAGAACTTATTATTTGAATTAATAAATAAAGCCATTTCTTCAAAAAAAGAAAATGAAGAAAAGAATTGGCTCAATTCTATTATCAAAGACATCAAAAGGGAGCTCGGAATTAAAACCACCAATTCAATTATTGGAGAAATTGATTTTTACAAAATTGCACTTGATGAAATAAAAGTTAGAAAATTCGCAGAAGTAGTAAATGAATTAAAAGTTGATAGACAAATTAATCGTGAAGAGCTAGGCAAATTTTCAATTGTAACATCAACCCAAATAATTGTTGGTGCTTCTGATTTACAGAAAATAGCAAAAGATAAGAAAGCTTATAGCCAAGCGTTTAATAATTACGGGAATCCTTATGAATACCTTTTGAAACTGAAAGAAACAGGTGTTGAAGAAGCAAGTTTGCACAAATTTTTTATTAAAATAGAATCTGAAACATTAAACCAAGACGGATTTAAGGTTTCAGGTGGCGAGCGTTCAGAATTCAACTTAATACACGAAATTAAGGATGCAACGAAATACGACATACTTTTAATTGATGAACCCGAATCATCCTTTGATAATCTTTTCCTAAAAAAAGAAATAAACACATTAATCAAAGATATTTCTCAATTAATGCCTGTTGTTGTTGTAACTCATAATAACACTGTTGGAGCTTCTATAAAGCCTAATTTTATAGCTATAACAAAAAAAAGCGTTGAAAACAGAGAAATTACATATCGTGTTTTTACAGGTTACCCATCGGACAAAGAATTAAATTGTTCGGACGGCACTAAAATCAAAAATTATGATACAATCTTAAATTGTTTAGAAGCAGGAATTGATGCATATACTGAACGTAATACTCAAACATATGAAATACTTAAAGATTGAAAATAACAAGGGTTTTTATCGCATAGATACAAACACAGAAAATTGGTTGGAACTTGACCAAATTAACAAAGAACATTTATTGTCTTTACTAAAATTTGCATCAACAGAAGATTTTGAAATGGACGAATACGATGACGCATTACTTCAAAATCCTGCACACAACATAATATATAGAAATATACACGGTAAATTCAAAGACTTTTTAACTAACATAACAAGGTTTCAAGACAGCGTTGAAGCAACGTATAAAACAGCAATTGATAAATATAAATTACAACCAGAAGAATAAAGCCGAACCGCTAACAGGCGTTTGGCAAGATTGCGAATTTTGTGGTGAATTCACGTTTATTTCTCGCAAGAAATTTTATCTTTGATAGAAAATAATCGGTTCCGAAGTTCGCAACCTCGCCAAGCGCCGGAACGTTACCTGATATTTTGCCAAAAAAACACACCTATGAAAAGAATTTTAATTTTAACTTTTATAATAATAAGTAATTTATGCAACTCACAATATAGAACAAATGATAGATTACCAGTAATTACAAAAAATAATGGTGTATTAATCAATGCTAAAAGTTGTAAATATTATGTGTTATCAAAAAGTGAGTGTAAAAAAATTAAAGATATAAAAATAGACACTATAAATAACATATATCTGAATGTAGTTTATTCTAATGATTTAAAATATATAAATTCAAAAACATTTAATGATAATGTTATTACAAAAGATTTATCAAAAAAAATGAAAGAAGAAATAAGAATTGATGAATATGGTACTAATAAATTAGCATTAAACATATCTTACTTTAAAGAAAAAAATATTGTTCAATTCTATTTTTATGAAATATACATTTATAAACAAGATTATATAAAAATGTATGGAAGTCCTAATCCTGAAGATAACAATAAATATTTTGAAACCGATAAATTAACTTTTAAACAATTCATAAATATTGAATAAATGAGATTAAACAGAACAAGACATTTTCTTTTAAAAAATTTAACTAAAAAATTTATTGAAAATAAAGAAAACCCAAATGATCAAGCCGACGTTGGTCGGCTTGATCATTTTCTGAAATAGATTTGCTATTAAAAAGTGGTAAAAATGACATAGAATTAGTATTGTCTGAATTGGAGAAATCAGAAGAAATAGTGTTTTACAATCTAAAAGAAAAAGGCTGTTTTATAAATCCAAAAAATGGATTAAGTTCTTTTGTAGAAAAAAATATTTAAGAAAAAACGAAGAAATAATAATAAGTTGGTTTAAAAATTTAGTCCAAATATTTATTCCAATTGCGTCCTTAATAATTGCATATTTAGCATTGACTTTAAAAATCAACACGATTCGAAAAACAAATTCAAAAGAAATTAATGACATAGAACTAAAAGTAAAAGAATTGGAAAAGAAAATGAACATAATAAAAGAAAAAAACATCAGGTAACAGTGGTTTGCAAAAATTGGGGTTTTAGTCTTGAATTTACACTTTGTTTTGTACTTTTATGTTCAGTGATTTACTCAAAGTTCAGGCTAACCAAATCCCCAACTTCTGCAAGCCACTAGACGTTGTGTGAAATGCCTTGCGAGACGCTGAAAAAACTGCATCTAATAAAATAATCTTTAAAAAAATTGTTTCTGAAATTAATTTGACTATTTTTGTCAAAACAAATTTTGTCTTATGGAAACATTTGGAGATATTATAAAAAACGAAAGAGAAAACAAAGGACTTTTATTGAGACAAGTTGCATCTGCACTTGAAATTGATCAAGCAATTGTGAGTAAATTTGAGCGTGGAGAAAGAAAACCAACAAAAGAACAAGTTGAAAAATTTGCTGAATTTTATGATTTAGACAAAAATAATTTGGTTACAAGTTGGTTAAGCGATAAAATTGCAAACACAATTTTTTACGAGGAAAATATCGGAGAAGTTCTAAAAGTAGCAGAAGAAAAAGCAATTTACTTAAAAACTATTCACGATGGAAGATAAAATAAAAGTTGTAGAATTATTCGCAGGAGTTGGAGGATTTCGTCTTGGTTTAGAAGGTTGGAATAACAAATCTGCATCGTCAAATTATAAAGAAAATTTTGAAAGTCCTTATAAAATAGTTTGGAGTAATCAATGGGAACCATCAACCAAAGTGCAACACGCATCAATGGTTTATGAAACTCGTTGGGACAAAAAAAGTCATTGTAATCAAGATATTTCAACAGTTGAAGTATCACAAATTCCTGATCACGATTTGTTGGTTGGCGGTTTTCCGTGTCAAGATTATTCAGTTGCAACAACACTAAAAAACTCAAAAGGATTAATTGGAAAAAAAGGTGTTTTGTGGTGGTCAATTCACAAAATTTTGAGTGAAAAAGAAAATAAAACAAAATATTTATTTCTCGAAAACGTAGATAGACTTTTAATTTCACCATCGGGACAACGTGGACGAGATTTTGCAATAATTCTAAAAAGTCTAAACGATTTAGGTTATGCAGTTGAATGGAGAGTTGTAAACGCTTCAGAATACGGAATGCCACAACGAAGAAAAAGGATTTTTATTTTGGCTTATTTGCAAAATTCAACAATATATAACGAGATAAAAGAAACAAATCCTAAAGATTGGATATTGAAAGATGGAACTTTAGCAAACGCTTTTCCTGTTCAATCGAACAATATTTTATTTCCAAAAGAGTTTGAATTAAAAGGAGATATTGTTGAAATTTCAGAAAATTTCAACATAAACGGCAAAACAGGAATGTTTGAAAATACAGGAATTATGATTGATGGAATTGTAACGACAATTAAAACAAAACCAAGTTACGAGGACAAATTTACAATCTTAAAAGACATAATTCAAAACGGAGAAGTAACTGAAGAATTCTACATAAACGAGGAAGATTTAGACAAATGGTTTTATCTGAAAGGTGCAAAAAAAGAAATGCGTAAAAACGCACAAGGTTTTGAATATAATTACAGCGAAGGTGGAATGATTTTTCCAGATTCATTAGACAAACCATCAAGAACCATTATTACAGGCGAAGGCGGAAAATCTGCATCGAGATTCAAACACGTTATAAAAACTGCAAAAGGTTACAGAAGATTGTCGCCAGTTGAATTAGAAAGATTAAATATGTTTCCTGATAATCACACTAAATTTGATGGAATTACAGACACAAAACGTGCATTTTTTATGGGTAATGCTTTAGTTGTTGGTGTAATAGAAAAAATTGGAATTGCTTTAACTCAAAAAATAAATAATGAAGTTACAGTATAATCCAAGCGACAAAAACTCTGTAATCGAGTATGCAAAAAAGTTAAAAGGTAAATCTTTAAGACAAGTTTGCGATGCAAAAGTTTTGGAACATTCATATTCAGGCAAAGGTAACTTTGGACAAGTTTTAGAGAAATTCTATTTTGGTTATGAACCAAACTCTTTGGCAGAAGCTGATTTTGCACAAATTGGAATGGAATTAAAATCTTCTCCATTAAAGCAACTGAAAAATGACGAATTTCGCTCTAAAGAGCGATTGGTTTTGAACATCATTAACTACGTTAATGTTGTGAATCAGAATTTTGAAAATAGTGATTTTTTCAAAAAGAATGCAAGCATTCTTTTGATTTTCTATTTACATCAAGCGGGATTTGATATTTTAGATTATTTAATAAAACTTGTCGATGAATGGAGTTTTCCATCAACAGATTTAGAAATCATAAAGAAAGATTGGGAATTAATTACAAAGAAAATCGCTGACGGAAAAGCACACGAACTTTCTGAAGGCGACACTTTTTATCTTGGTGCTTGCACCAAAGGTGCAAATGCTTTGTCTGTTAGAAAACAACCATTTAGCGAAATTCCAGCAAAACAAAGAGCATATTCTTTTAAACAAGGTTATGTAAATCATATCATTGCATCAATTGCAAACGAAAGCAAAGGAATTTACGGAAAACTAATTCCTAATGCTCAAGTTGCTAAAAAACAAACAATTGAAGAAATTGTACTTTCAAAGTTCAAACTATTTTACGGAAAAACCGAAGAAGAAATTGTAAAAATTCTAAAAATTGAAATCAATACAAAAGCAAAAAATTTCTACGCAAATTTGACAAAAGCAATTCTTGGAATTGAACTTGACAAAGAAATTGAAGAATTTGAAAAAGCAGAAATCATTGTAAAAACTGTTCGTTTAAAAGAAAATGATTTGCCAAAAGAAGACATTTCTTTTCCAAATTTTAAGTATGAAGAAATTGTTAATCAAGAATGGGAAGATTCTGATTTTAAACACATTTTAGAGCATAAATTTCTATTTGTATTCTTTCAATTTGAGAACGAAAAACTTATTTTAAGAAAAGTCAAATTTTGGAATATGCCATATTTGGACTTAATCGAAGTTGAAAAAGTTTGGACGAAAACAAAACAAATTGTTGCAAAAGGCGAAATCGTAAAAGAAATAAAAACTAATAAAAAAGGCAAGGAAATTCGTTTCACGAATTTTCCCAGCAAGAAATTTAGTTCAATTTCTCACGTTCGTCCTCACGCAAAAGATGCTTCTGATACTTTTGAATTGCCGAAAAAAGACAAATTAACAAAACAAAATGAATACACAAAGCATTGTTTTTGGCTGAATAATACTTATGTTAAAAATGAAATCTATCATAAATAATGGCACTTCACACAACAGGCG
>DYPB01000344.1 GCA_020720185.1 Flavobacterium psychrophilum
ATTTTGACTTTTGTTAATTTTAGTGATATGTATCATTATTTTGTTGACAATGTTTTGAAGTTCTGATACAATGAGTTTTTTTTGATTGAGGTGATTATGACAGAAATTAAAAACAGCATTAAACAACAAATGTTTGATTATTTAAAACACAACCATAAGGAATTATTTCAAAGTGATAAGACTGCGACAGATGTAAACAGTGAAATATTAAACGCATTTTATCCGAACTTGACAGATGTTAAAGACAAAAGAGGTAAGTTAAAATTAGTAGGTTCGTATAAGAATGAGTATTTAAAGATTTATACACAATCACAACAACTAACATCACAAGTTCAAGAACTTATTACAGATGACAAGAGTCAACAACTAACATCACAAGATAACTGTGACAAGAGTCAACAACTTTATGATGTTAGTTCTGTAATGATGTTAATTCAAGACTTACAAGACAAGATGACATTACAACAACAACAAATAACAGAACTACAAAGCAAATACAATGCAATTGATAACAGAACCGCTTCAAACACGGTGATAACTGAAATAATAAAAGATGACATAAGCAACTTAGACAAAACAAGATATACACTTTACATCACAAATACGAATGTTGAATATATAAAAGCATTTAGTAAACAAAATCATAATGTAAGCATAACAGCTTTGTTGAATTATCTTTTAAATCAGTTCAGAACTAACAACACTCTTATAGATTACAAAACACAAGAACCCACACAAGCAAAATCTTTGTTTTTTTAATGACATGGGTGATGTTTTATACTCGGAATTAAAAAACATCGATTGTAGGTCAATTTTGGAGCTTTAATTTCAATTTGCATTTTGGAGCTTTGTTTATTCAAGTTAAATAACTGTGATAAGAGTCAACAACTCTATGATGACAAAAAGCAATTGATAGCAGATTTAAGATGTGTAGATTTTATGAACTATTGCAATCATTACAAATTATAGAACTACTCCAAAAAATGCAAAATTGTAAAATACAAAAAGCTGTTTTTAGGTGCCGATAATATCCATTATGTAAACTTTTGGTTTTTCGTTTTAAAACTTGAAATATACATATTGACAAAACACCTCTAATATTACAACCAAAGCTCCAAAATTGACCTACAATCAACAAACATTGTCAAAAACGGTTGACCGTAAAGAATTTTAAAACTCTTGTCTAATGCTGTGTTACTTTTAATGCTTTTTGTAACAAATGTAATGATGTGTTTATTGATTAGCTTCGGTTTGAAGTGATTTGTTTGCTTTAATTTCAATTTG
>DYPB01000345.1 GCA_020720185.1 Flavobacterium psychrophilum
TAGGTTAGAACCTATTGAACCGAGTGAATGGTTAAAAACGACCCTAAAAAAAGCGTCAAAATTGCCGGCACGTTCTGAAAAAGCAAAGTCGGAAAGTATTGTATATCCTTTGCTTTTGGAGTTGCGAGACAGAAATAATAATTTTATTACATTTTATTCGGGCGACAATTTGAATGCAGACGAAGAAAAAGGATTAAAGGGTGAATGTGATTTTATTATTACAAAAGATACCGGCACATTTGATATAAATTATCCGATTATTCAATTAGTTGAAGCAAAGAAAAATGATATTGAACTCGGCGTTCCGCAATGTGCGGCTCAAATGGTAGGAGCCAAAATATTTAACGAACAAAACAATGTAACAGTTGATTGTATTTATGGTTGCGTAACAACAGGCGACGATTGGTTATTTATGAAACTTACGAATGAATTGCAAATAGACAGTCAAAAATATTATCTTAACGAATTAACAGAATTATTGGCTGTTTTTCAATATATTATTGACGGATTTAAAAAACAAATACCTAACATTTAATAGCCGATAATTCCGGCGCAGGCGAATATAACCGGCTCGACGTGATAAAACCCGAAGAATGCGCAAAATTTTAAAAACTTGCAAAACCAAAACAACCTTTTTCCGGAAAATTTCGTATCTTTGTTGATATAAAAAAAATATAAAACAGATGAAATTTGTTGATATAAAGAATGATATTGCATTCAGAAAAATATTTGGAAATGAGAATAAAAAAGAAATTCTCATTTCTTTTCTGAATGCTGTGCTGGAATTGCCGGTTGGAAAAAAAATAAAAAAAATTGAAATAAAAAACCCCTACCAATTACCCGAAATTAAAGATTTAAAAAGCTCAATTCTTGATGTAAAAGTAACTGACGAACGAGATATTTGGTATATTGTTGAAATGCAAGTTGAAGAGCCTGACGGTTTTGATAAACGAGTTCAATATTACACTGCAAAACAATACGCTTCACAAATTGAAGTCGGCGAAGATTATCCAAAACTAAAACAAGTAATTTTTATCGGCATCTTAAACTTCAATTTTTTTGAAGGAAATGATTACCTGACACGACATTTGATAACCAATCAAAAAACAGGGAAACAGGAATTAACTGATTTAGAGTTTAATTTCATCGAATTGCCAAAATTTAGAGAAGATGAACTAAAAATTGAAACTCTAATTGAAAAATGGATTTATTTTATCAAAAATGCTCCAAATCTTAATGTAATTCCTGAAAATGTAACCGACGAGGGATTAAAACAAGCTTAT
>DYPB01000100.1:0-2055 GCA_020720185.1 Flavobacterium psychrophilum
GACAATCAGGAGAAAATACAAAATTTATTGGAAAAATCAATTTTAAATCAAACCGGCAATTCGATAGAATTGGACAGCAGAATAAAAGATTTTTTTGAAAATTTTGCCGATACTGCCAAAGAAATAAACATTGAATATACGGATTATTTAATCAAATCGTTGAACGAAAAATTATTTTTATTTGAAGAAGAAAAAAGACAAACAAAAAAAGATGAGTATGCGCACAAAATAAAATCAACGATTCGGGAAATTGCTAAGAACATTATCCGGAATATCAACATCATACGCAATAGTATTGAAGATGTGTATGCAACGGAAAAAAATTTCAAAATTAAACTGTTTTTACTTAATAATTTTGATAGTAAACGAATTGCATTAGATAAATTAATTGATGAAATTGAACATTTGCAACGCGAAAATCAGCAGTGGCAATTTTATGTTAAAACAGGTGCTGACGATGAACTTTTTAAGAGCATCATTATTTTGAGACACACAATTAATATTTCGCGGAGAAATTTAATTGATATTCAACAAAAAATAATGGAATATCTTAATCAAATAAAAGTTCAATCCCAATTAAATGAAAAAATTCAGAAAATTAAGGCTTTGAAAGATAAATTGTTGCTCAAAGAAATGACTAATTTTGAGGAGATTATAAAAAATGACAGTAGTTTTGTTTTTCAACCCACTCAAACTATTTTTACAAAATTGTCTATTCCGTTTCTTCAAAATGAAACGAATTTGCCTATTCTGTTAAAAGTCAGCAATAAACATTTAAAGAAAAAACGGATTAAAGGCGAAGAACTCACAGACGAAATTGAAGAACAATTTTTATCAATTTCCGAAAAACAACGATATACAATAAATTTGGAGCGATTTAAACAGAATTTTGTTTCGACCGGCGGAAATTTAATTGATTTTATCTTAGATTACGATTTTGAAAATCAATTGGAATTTAAAGATAAAATTACATTATTTTGCAAAGTGGCTACCACTTTTAATACCGATTTTATTTTTACCGACGAATATCAGGAATACGAAAATATTGAATTTGCAGTCATTAAACCAAAAAAACAATGAGTATATCAGTCCCAATTCAAACCAACGAAATTTTTGATTATCTGACAAAGGGAAACTTTCTTAGCGAAGATACGAATGATACTGTTTTGAAGGCATTATATAAAACCGTTGAAAATAATTATGAGGTTTTATTTGATTATTTTCAACGTATTAACTTCTATCTCGAAGGCAAAGAAACAGGTTATTTTTATTTCTCAAAACGGGAAAAAGAGCCGAATCAAACGATAGAAAATAAAATTAAAACAGCCTATAAATGGATTGATATTCTGGATTTTTTGAAAACATTCGGAAAATCAAGAAACGAAAATTTTTCGCAAGGCTATGTATTTTCACCCGCCGATATTTTTAATCATTGCAAAGTAAATGCCTTATTACAAGACAAATTAGATGAATTGAAAAAATATTCGGATTTGAACATTGAAAAACCCATGGAACGCATCCAAAAGATTGTAGAAATTTTACGAAAAGAAACTTTTGTGGATATTCAAAATGAACATAAAGAAGACTTTAAAGTGCTTGCTTCGTTCGGATATTTAGAAAATTTGATTTCAATTATTAATATTAAAGACGAAGAAAATATTGATTAATATGAAAGATTTAGCGCAAAATAATCAATTACTTACGCAAATAGTTGGTTTAATAGAAACCACAAAGCAAAAAGTTGCACTTTCGATAAACAGCGAATTGGTGCTGTTAAATTGGAATATTGGCAATTCAATAAAAAATGACATACTTCAAAACAAACGAGCCGATTATGGCAAAGAAGTGATTAAAAATTTAAGCGAACAGCTTATCCTAAAATACGGACGTGGTTTTGGAAGAGCTAACTTATTGCATTACTTGAAGTTTGCTGAAATTTATCCTGAAATTGAAATTGTCTACGCAGTGAGTAGACAATTGACGTGGACACATATAAGAAGCTTAATTTACATTGAAAACGACTTAAAACGAATGTTTTACGTTGAAATGTGTAAG
>DYPB01000100.1:2155-6721 GCA_020720185.1 Flavobacterium psychrophilum
TTGCAACAAAAATTACACAAAGCAGTTGAATTAGCTCAATATCAATTTAAAGACCTTGAATAATGCGTTACTTAAATAAAATAATTTTTATACATTCGGCAAATGTTAGTTTTCAACAGATTGAATTGTACGGAAACTGTCATTTTATCGGCGACCAAGGCGTTGGGAAAAGCACCATTTTACGCACCATTTTATTTTTCTATAATTCAAACCAACAACAACTTGGCATTTCGCAGAGCAAAAAAAGTTTTGCTGAGTATTATTTTCAAAACCCCAATTCCCACATTATTTATGAAGTAATTCACGAAAAATCAAAGTTTTGTGTTTGGCTTTACAAGGAAAACAACCAAATTGGGTTTCGGTTTATTCCGGAGGCTTTCAACGAAAAATATTTTCTCGAACAGTCCAATTCCAAAAACATTGCGCTCTCACCCGAAAAAGTTTTAGCCAAAATACGCGAACATACCCGACCTACGCGCAAATTGCAAGCAAAAGAATTTCGCGATATTTTATACGGAGCTTCGCGTGAGTTTCCCGCGTTTTCAATCATGCAAAGTGCTATTTATCAGAATATTCCGATAACAATCAGCAAGGTTTTTTTGAATTCGAGTTTGGACAGCGAAAAAATTAGAGAAGTCATAATAAATTGCATTGCAGAAGAACATGAAAATGAAAAGGGAAATCGAATTGATTTAGCTATTATTCGCAACCAATTAGATGATTTTCGCAATGACTACGATGATATTGCGGATTTTGAAAAAACGCGTCAAAAAGCTCAGCATATCGTTTCCATTTACGAAGAACTGTTAAAAGCAGAACAAAACCGAATTTTGATTGCTCAAAACTTGGGAAATGCGCTAAAATATTCAGAAAAACAAACACGTGTTTTAGCTTCGCAAATTTCCGGAATTACAAAACAACAATTTGATAATGATGAACATATAAAAGTTTTGAAAGATATATTTTCAAAAGATAAAAAACAAATTGACGACCAAATTGCGGTACAAAACGAAAAGGTTGCAACCGCAAACGAAAAAATTGAATATTATAATTCGCAAAAAATCAATGATATACTTGAACAAGTCGGGAAAGAACAATCTTTAAAAAATGAACATAAAACCTGCACAGACCGCAAAAATTTGATTTCAGCACAATTTTCAAGTATTGAAGAAAAATACAAAGTGATTTTTGAGCAAATCAAGAACGAAGAGACTGAGGCTGAAAATAATACTTCAAAATTTATCAATGAAATTGAAAAGGATAGCATTCAAAAAGAAAAAAAAATTACAAACCTTTACGATGATTTAATTCGCGAATTGTCCGAAAGGTATGATAAGTTAAAAGAACATTATGACTTAGAATTCAGAAGTAAATCAAAAATACTACAATCGCTTGAAAAACAAAGGATTGAGATAAATTCAAAGAAATATTTTGAGAAAGAAATTGAAGAAATATATCAAAAAATACAAGATTTTGTAAAAATACAAATTCAAAAACAAAGCGATTTAAAGCTAAAAAAAGCAGAAGTTGATAAGCAACAAAAAATATATGATATTGAAAAAGAGAAAGATGAGTTGAAATATAATTCTCTTTTGGAAAAAAAGCAATTGAAATTAAAACAGTTACAAGATGAAAGTTCTAATTCGGAATTGAAAATTTCATCGTGGCAAAATTCCTTTTACGAGTTTCTGGATATAAATTATCCCGATTGGACAGAAACCATAGGTAAAGTTTGCAACGACGACACGGAAAGTATTCTGTTTCAGAACAATTTACAACCGGAAATTGTATCGGAAGAGAAAAATTTGTTTGGCGTAAAAATAGATTTAACCGAACTGAAATCGAATGTAAAAACATTGAAGCAATATCAACTTGAAAATGAAGATTTGAAAATTGAAATTGTCAAAATGAATAAAGAAATCGAGCAGTTTATTAACGAATTTGAGAAACAAAAAGATGATTTAATCAAAAAATTTAATGACAAAATAAAACCTGTAAATAAAGATATTCAACAAATTGAGCGCATTGAATTACCACAGCTTGCATCGAATATTGAAAAATTCGGAAATGATTTAGAAACAAAAAAAGGTGAAGCAACGAAAGAAAAAGCCAAAGACCTTGCACAAATTGAACTAAAAATTCAAGACCAAAAAACTGTAATCGAAAAAATTGAAATTGCTTTAACTACTGAAAAGGCAAATCATATCAAACTAATAAATCAAAAAAAATCGGATAAAGCAAATGAAATCAGCCAAATAGAAAATATAACAACGACCGAAATTCAAAAGAAAAAGAATGAACTTATTGAACTAAAATTAAAAATAGCTCAAAAACGAGAACTCATTGAAAAACAAAAATACAGCGAACTTCAAGGTAACGGAATTGATACAAGTGAGATTGAAAAACTTGATAAACGTATCAAAGAAATTGAAAATGAACTCATTGAGGTTGATAAATTAAATAAAACCATCGTTTCACAATACACGTATGATAAACTGAATTTCATTGATAAATTATCGGATTTTAAAAACCGGATTAGTTTATTTTCCAATCAATTAGCACAACTAACGACAACTTATAATAGTAATTTGTCCGAATTAATAAAAATTCAGAATTCCTTAAAAACAGAATTTGACACCTTAAATCAATCACATATAGAGCTTAATAAAAATATTGAGCATTATTCAAAATATTTTGAAAAAAGCGATTTATACAAAGAACTGGAATTTTACATTATAAGTGCTGATTATGTTGAAGTTAAGGGAAATTTAATAGATATAATTGCCGAATTACAATCGGAACACAATTTTGTAAATACCAAAAATGAAGAATTTAAAACAAGCATAACATCTTTTGTAAGTCCGTTTCGTGACGGTAATATTTTTAAATTCAAAAAAGCATTTTCGGGCAGCACGGAATTTCGTGAATTTGCCGAAAATCTGAAAGAATTTATTGCCGAAAATAAAATAGACCGCTATAAAAAAGACACAAAAAGAATGTTGGGCGACATCATAAAAACCATTGTCGAAGACATTAACGACCTGACTTCCAAACGCAAGGCGATTGATGACATTTTAAATAAAATAACTCAGGATTTTGAAAAACGCAACTTTGTGGGTGTAATCCAAAAAATCGAGTTAAAACCGTTTCCGACATCAAACAGAATTGTTCAGGCATTTGAAGAAATTAAACAATTCAACGACGAAAATCCGTATAGCATTGATACACTGAATTTATTTACAGCTAAAAAGTGGGAAGACAATCGTGAAAAAGCCGCACTTTTACTCGAAGGTTTAATGAAACACCTGAAAGACACGCCAAGAAACGAAATAACATTGGAAGATACCTTTGAACTTCGTTTCAGAGTAATTGAAAATCAAAATGATAGCGGTTGGCGGGAAAAATTGCATGATATTGGTTCGGAAGGAACGGATATTTTGGTTAAAGCGATGATTTACATTATGTTGCTTGCAGTTTTCAAAGAAAAAGCAACGAAAAAAAAGGATTTCATGTTACATTGCATTATGGACGAAGTCGGAAAAATTCATACGAAAAATATTTCGGGTTTAATAAAATTTGCTAACGACCGAGATATTTGGATGATAACCGGTTCGCCCAATGAAGATAATGCTTTGGCATATCACAAAGTATATAGTTTTGAGCGCGACCAACAAACAAATAAAACAAGAATTTATCGTTTAACATCAATAAAATGAAAATACCTGTTTCGTTTGCAAAAAAGCTATTAAAAGTCATTGAAGGTGAAATACTTAGAACTGAATTTACCTCATCGCAGCTTTCAATAAATCATTTTAATAAATTTATTGAAGAAGGAATTTTAAAAGCAAAACCACACCGGAATACTCAACTAATTTATGGAACGAAGGAAAATATCATCAATTTTCTCAAAAAAGAATACGGAATTACAGATTTAGAAAAATATATTGAAACCCTTGAAAACCAAGATGCTGACAAATCACAAGCGGCTGAATTTGCGTCCGATACAAAAGTTTTAAACAAAAGGTCGTTTGAAGGATTTTTTATACGCACCTACGAAAACCTCAAAGGAATACTCAATGGACAGGAAATTGTATTACATCCGCCAAAAGGTTCGTGGATTTATATTGTTGATTACAAAACGTTTAAAATAGAAAATGATATTACAATTATCGGGATTGAAAATCCTGAAACATTCAGATATATTGAAAATTACAAATATTTGTTTCCAACTATTAAACCCTTGTTTTTGTTGCGTTTCAACAATAATCTTTATATTGAATGGTTGCAATCTATTGAAAATCAATACTTACATTTTGGAGATTTTGATTTATCTGCATTAGCCATTTATATTCAGGAATTTAGAAATAAATTGGGCGAACGTCGTTGTTCTTTTTTTATTCCGGAGAATATCGAAGCATTAATTTCAAAATCCGAAAATCGAAGTTTATACTTAAGACAATTGAACGACAGACGTTTACAAAACTTGAAATTTGAAAATTATCCTGAAATATCGGAACTCGCATTTTTAATAAAAAAATACCAAAAAACGGTTGAACAAGAATTATT
>DYPB01000101.1 GCA_020720185.1 Flavobacterium psychrophilum
ATTTCATTACAGCTACACTTGTTGATTGGTTTGATGTTTAGGCTACTGAATGAAAAAAAGTGTAAATATTTTTCCTAAAACATTAATATTATCTTAACATTGGACGGTTATATTTGCAGTCCTAAATAAAAATAAATAAACTATGTCAATTAATAATATCTTTCAATTTTTAGTTCCAAAGGATAAAAAATTCTTTCCATTATTTGAACAAGCAAGCGGTAATTTAACTTTACTTGCAGAAACACTTCACGAAGTGGTAAATTTACCAGTAAAAGAGCGAAGTCAATATTTTGATAAAATTGACGAATTAGAACAAATAGGAGAAGATATTACTCGAAAAACTAATATTGAGTTGTCAAAAAACTTCATTACACCTTTTGACAGAGAAGATATTCACCAAATAATTACTGCTATCGATAATGTTGCCGATGATTTGCATGGAGCATCAAGCAGAATGAAACTGTATCAAGTAGATAAAATTACAAAATCAATTAGAAAATTGACGGAGATTAATTTAGAAGCCTGTATAAATATTGATGTTGCAGTTCGAGAGTTGAAAGATTTAAAGAAATTGAAAATCATTACAGATGCCTGTTCTCAAATAAATAAATTGGAACAAAAATCAGACAATGTTTATGACAAAGCTGTTTTTGAACTATTTGAAAACGAGAGTGATGCAAAGAACATTATCAAATATAAAGAAGTTTTATCAGTACTCGAATCTGCGGCCGATAAATGTAGAGATGTAGCCACTGTTTTAGAATCAATAGTTGTTAAACACTCTTAAAATAATTAAAATTAAAAATTGAGAATTAATTTGTATTGAATTATAAGTTTGTTTTCGATTGATTTTTAATTCCTAAATTTTTAATTAAAAAAAATGGATTTTACACTACTTATAATTATTATAATATTAGCCTTAATTTTTGATTATATTAATGGTTTTCACGATGCTGCAAATTCAATTGCAACTATTGTTGCAACAAAAGTTTTAAGTCCTTTTCAAGCAGTAGTTTGGGCAGCATTTTTTAACTTTTTGGCCTATTGGGTTTTCGGTTTTGGTGTTGCTGATACCGTTGCGAAAACTGCACATACTAGTAGTATAAATTTAATTGTAATTTTAGCAGGAGTTATTGCAGCAATTATTTGGAATATAATAACTTGGCTAAAAGGGATTCCCTCCTCTTCTTCACATACTTTGATTGGTGGTTTTGCAGGTGCAGCACTTGCCCATGGGTTTACTGCTGTAACCGATTTAGAGCACGCAGGTTTTAAAATTGTAAATTGGTATAAAGCCGCAAAAGCTGGTGAGTTATTGCCATCAGGAGTTTTTATTGTAATTTTATTTATTGTATTAGCTCCAATTTTAGGAATGATAATTTCGTATTTTATTTCTATTTGGATGATGTATTCTTCCCAAAAAAATATTTACCCTAAAATTGTAACCGTTATAATAATGCTTATAGTCGCTTGGTTTTTATCTTCGGTAGTGATAAATTATGATCAGATAAAAAAACCAAGATTTGATAGTCATTTTTGGAGTATAGTTACCGAACCACATAATATCAAGTGGTTTTTAGTTGCTATTATCTTTTATAGTCTAGCAATCTTTAATCTGTTATTTAGTAGTTTATCTACAGCAAGAGCGGAAAAAGTATTAAGAAAAATGCAACTTTTATCATCGGCAGCTTTCAGTTTAGGACACGGCGGTAACGATTCGCAAAAAGTAATGGGAATTATTGCTGCTGCGGTTGCGGTATTTATAAAAGATAATAAAAATTTTAATTTGTCGGGATTTTGGTTAGATCTAAATGTAGTTTTACCAACCGAAGTTGATGGGTTAAAAATAGCAGGAACAATGCCAAGTTGGATTCCACTAACTTGCTATACTGTAATTGCACTCGGAACATTAAGCGGTGGTTGGAAAATCGTAAAAACAATGGGATCGAAAATTACAAAAGTTACTGCTTTTGAAGGTGTAGTTGCCGAATCAGCAGGGGCTTTAACATTGTTTACAACCGAGCATTTTAAAATACCAGTATCTACAACACACACTATAACTGGGTCAATAATTGGGGTAGGAGTAACCAAAAGGGTTTCCGCCGTAAGATGGGGAGTAACCGTTAAGTTGCTTTGGGCATGGGTTTTAACCATACCAATATCTGCACTATTAGCTGCCTTTACTTATTGGATATTGAATATATTTTTGTAAAATAATTTAGAGTTAAAGATTTCTACTTTACAATTCAAATTATAAATTAATAAAAAAACAAAAGCCTGATAATAGATTTTATCTAATTTCTTTGTTTTTTGTAAAATCGATATTAGATAAATGAAACTTGTTTTTGCAACAAATAATCCAAATAAAATTTTTGAAATTCAAGGAATACTCCCATCCGGAATTGAAATAATTAGTTTAGAAAATATTGAATGCACCGAAGATATTCCAGAAACTGCCCACACAATTGAAGAAAACTCTATTTTAAAAGCCAATTATATAACCGAAAAATACGGTTATAATTGTTTTGCTGATGATTCAGGTTTAGAGGTTGAGGCTTTAAACGGAGAACCAGGTGTTTTCTCTGCTCGATATGCTGGCGAACCAAGTAATGCGGATAAAAATATGGATAAATTATTAGCGAATTTGGATGGAAAAAGCAACAAAAAGGCACAATTTAAAACCGTAATATGTCTTAACATTGATGGAGAACAACATTTGTTTTCAGGTGTTTGTAAAGGCAAAATAATAATGGAAAAGCGTGGAACAGGAGGTTTTGGTTATGATCCAATTTTTATTCCAGATGATTTTACCGAAACATTTGCTGAAATGACATTAGAATTAAAAAATGAAATTAGCCACAGAGCTATTGCAGTAAAACAGTTGATAGGTTTTTTAAAATCTAAATAAAATTTTATGAAAATTAACAAATACTTTACTGCTGGCTTAACATCCTTTGTAATTTGGGGATTTTTTAGTTTGGCACTAAAACCCTTAAAAAATGGCTTTAAGTTTTCAAATTTTAGCCCTCAATTCAAGATCCATAACATACAACTTTTTTTAACTTATTGAAAACCAATAAATAATAAATTAGTTTTAATCATATTTTAAGAGTATTTTTGCAAAAAAATTAAAATAAATAAATGAACAAATTTGAACAATTAGGATTGAGTGAATCGCTACAGCGTGCGATTATCGATCTAGGGTTTGAGAACCCGACCGAAGTACAAGAAAAAGCGATTCCGATGCTATTGGAAAAAGACACAGATTTAGTTGCGTTAGCCCAAACAGGGACAGGGAAAACGGCAGCTTTTGGTTTTCCGCTGATTCAAAAAATTGATGCTGATAATAGAAATACACAAGCGTTAATTTTATCGCCAACTAGAGAGTTGTGCTTGCAAATTACAAACGAAATTAAAAACTACTCCAAATACGAAAAAGGTATTAATGTGGTAGCCATTTACGGGGGTGCAAGCATTACAGAACAGGCAAGAGACATCAAACGAGGAGCACAAATTATTGTGGCTACACCAGGCAGAATGCAAGATATGATAAACCGAGGGTTGGTCAATATCACACAAATTAATTATTGCGTATTGGACGAAGCAGATGAGATGCTGAATATGGGTTTTTATGAAGATATTGTAAATATTCTTTCTACAACCCCAGATGACAAAAACACTTGGCTATTTTCAGCCACGATGCCACAAGAGGTTGCTAGAATTGCCAAACAATTTATGCACGACCCTTTAGAAATTACAGTTGGAGCAAAAAATTCAGGTTCTGCAACAGTTTCTCACGAATTTTATTTAGTAAATGCCAGAGATAGATATGAGGCTTTGAAGCGATTAGCTGATGCTAATCCAGATATCTTTTCGGTAGTTTTTTGTAGAACAAAAAGAGATACTCAAGCCGTTGCCGAAAAATTAATAGAAGATGGTTATTCAGCAGCTGCTTTGCACGGCGATTTATCTCAAGCCCAACGAGATAGCGTAATGAAATCTTTTAGAGGAAGACAAATTCAGATGCTTGTTGCGACCGATGTTGCCGCCAGAGGAATTGATGTTGATAATGTTACGCATGTCGTAAATTATCAATTACCAGATGAAATTGAAACCTACAATCATCGTTCTGGACGAACTGGACGAGCTGGAAAATTAGGAACATCAATAGTAATTGTTACCAAATCAGAAATCAGAAAGATATCTGCTATTGAAAGAATTATTAAACAAAAATTTGAAGAAAAAACAATCCCATCAGGAATAGAAATCTGTGAAATTCAATTACTGCACCTTGCTACTAAAATAAAAGATACTGAAGTTGATCATGAAATAGATAATTATTTGCCAGCTATTAACAATGTTTTGGAAGATTTATCTAAAGAAGAATTAATTAAAAAAATGGTTTCGGTAGAATTTAATCGTTTTATTAATTATTATAAAAAAAATCGTGATATCAGTTCACAATCATCTGGGAATGAAAGAAGAGAAAGAGGAGATGGTGAAAGCAGAGTTTCTAACAACGGTGGAGCAACAAGATATTTTGTAAACATTGGAAGTCGAGATAATTTTGATTGGATGTCTTTAAAAGATTATTTAAAAGAAACCCTTGATTTAGGCAGAGATGATGTATTTAAAGTTGATGTAAAAGAAGGTTTCTCTTTCTTTAACACTGAGCCAGAGTTCACTGATAAAGTGATGGATATTTTGAATAATACTACGCTGGAAGGTAGAAGAATTAATGTTGAAATTTCTAAAAACGACGGTGGCAGCAACCGCCGAGACCATAACGGCAGAAGCGGTGGTGGTTTTGGAGGAAGAGGTTCTGCACCAAGAAGAGAAGGTAATTTTGCACCAAGAAGAGAAAGTTCAGGAGGATTTGCTGGACGGTCAGGTGGTGGAGACAGAAGTTCAGCCCCAAGAGAAGGCGGTTTCCGTAGAGGGTCTGCCCCAAGAAGTGAAAGTGGATTTGGTTCTGACAGACCAGCAAGACGGTCTGAAAATACATCTACAGAAAGACCAGCAAGACATAGTGAGAGTTTTGGCGATAATGCAAGACCAAAAAGACCTAGAAAGGGATAAAAAAGATTCAAATATTATAATTAAGTTTATCTAAATCATAATATTTGATTTGAATTAGAAACCACTAATAAAACAGATAAATTTGCTTTATTGCTGGTTTTTTATAGAATTAAAACAGAAATAAGACCAAATTTAAAAATATTTTACTTTTTATATTATTATAAAAATATAAATGATATATTTGTAATTCTTATTTAAAATAATATTAAAAGAATAATTCAACAAATTTAGAAATATGAAATTTATAGTATCAAGTTCGTACTTATTAAAACAATTACAGGTATTAGGAAGCGTTATAAACAGTAATAATACCCTACCAATTTTAGATAACTTTTTGTTTGAATTAAACAATAATTCGCTAACAGTTTCTGCCTCTGATTTAGAGACTACAATGTCTGCAATATTAGAAATTGATTCAAAAAGTAAAGGAATCCTTGCAGTACCTGCAAAATTATTATTAGAAATTCTAAAAACATTTCCAGAACAACCACTTACATTTAAAGTAGAAGAGAACAATACAATTGAAATTAGTTCAAATTCAGGAAAATATGCCTTAGCTTATGCACCAGGAGATGAGTTTCCAAAATCGGTAAGTTTAGAAGACCCATCAACTACATTAGTACCTGCCAATGTATTAGCAACAGCTATTAGTAAAACAATTTTTGCAGTTGGGAATGATGATTTACGACCTGTAATGTCTGGTGTTTTCTTTCAATTTTCGGAAGAAGGATTAATTTTTGTAGCTACTGATGCACATAAATTAGTAAAATATGCTCGAACAGATGTAAAATCATCCGAAGTAGCAGAATTTATTATGCCTAAAAAACCTTTAAATATCTTAAAGAGTATTCTTGCTTCATCGGATGAAGAAATAAAAATAGAATATAACAATTCAAACGCAACATTCTCATTCGAAAATTATCATTTAATTTGTAGATTAATCGATGGAAAGTATCCAAATTATGAAGCGGTTATTCCAAAAGAAAACCCTAATAAATTGATGATAGATAGAACACAATTTTCAAGTTCGGTTCGTCGTGTGGCAATTTTTGCAAATAAAACTACTCATCAAATAAAAATTAAAGTTGCAGGTAAAGAACTTAATATTTCGGCTGAGGATATTGATTATTCTAATAAAGCAGATGAAAGATTGACTTGTGAATATCAAGGAGATGATATGCAAATTGGTTTTAATTCTCGATTTTTGATGGAGATGTTAAATAGTTTACAATCAGATATGATTATGATAGAGATGTCTTTACCAAATCGTGCAGGAATTTTAACTCCTATTGATGGACTGGAAGCAGGAGAAACAATTACAATGCTTGTAATGCCAGTGATGTTGAATAATTAAGTTTCTTTTACATATAAAAAACAAAAAAAGTATAGCAAAAACTATACTTTTTTTGTTTTTAGACTTATTTTGCACCGTTAATTTCTTGTATAATCCATTCCATTTCAACATCTTTTCCTTTAACCCTATCATTTATTGTTGGAATAATTTCTTTATCAGGAAAAATACCTCTACCCTCAACTTCTTTTTGTTGATAAGGTTCACAAGTCATTATTCCAATTTTTATTTTTACTTTTGAATTTAAAAATAGGAGTAAGTGCTTATTTTTGAAGTAGTTTGAGTTTGGA
>DYPB01000346.1 GCA_020720185.1 Flavobacterium psychrophilum
ACTACATGTGTGCAATCTCTATTGAGATGGTACTTGGTTTTTGTTGTTTTCATAAATTTTGAAGTGTTTTATTCATTTCAGTTTCCATTGCCTTATACGCTTTGCATATTTCAGTAGAACTTTCACTGGTTCTATCGCCGCGAAGTGACGCATAAATAAAATGCGGTGTAAAGCCAAATTTTTCACGCAATCTTTTAATTATCGCTTTGTTATATACGGCGTATGGTTTTGTTTTTCTACCTTTGCTCATTGTTTTAGTTGTTTACATTTTTAATACAATGCAAATACATAAACAAGTTTATAATAAACAAATAAAAATATAAACATTTTTATAAATATTTTATTACTATGGAAGTACCTGTTGAAAATCAAAGAGTTAAAGAAGTAATAAATTATTACTGTGATGGTAATGAATTACTATTTAGTAAAGAAATAGACATAAGTCAGCCAAGAATCAATAGGCTTTTTAGTATTGACAATAGAAATAGTAAGTACCCGATGGTTTCTTATGACATAATACAATCAATTATAAACAAGTTCATAAATGTTTCCGCGGAATGGCTTCTTACAGGTAAAGGAGAGATGTTGAAAACCACTAATGCGATTAAAAACTATCCAAAACCCAATAAGAAAGAAAAAGAGTTACCTCTGATACCTATTGAGGCAATTGCTGGTTTTGGGGCAGGAGAGTTTACTATAATGGAGTATGACGTTTTGGAGTATTATAAAATTCCAGAATTTTCAAATGCAGATTTTTTAATTCCAGTAAAAGGATCCTCTATGCAACCTAAATATTACGGAGGCGATATTTTGGCATGTAAACACATTCAATCATTTAGCTTTTTTCAGTGGGGTGTTCCACATGTAATAACAATTAAAGATAGGGGTACTGTAGTAAAGAGAATAAAACAAGTTGAAAATAAGAACGAGTTCAGCCTTGTTTCAGATAATGATAAATATGAGCCTTTTACAATAACATTAGACGATATTATAAACATTGCCATAGTTATTGGGGTTATACGAGTAGAAAATTAAATTAAAACATTGAAATTCAGTTTTTTATATATAATTATTATATAAAATAAGTGTCGTTTCATAATACTTATAAAGCCATTTTTTGTATTTATACTATGTATTTTATGTAGTTTAACTATTTTTTGAGCTTGTTTTTTGTTGTTTTTTGCAACCCTAACTGCAACCCTAATCTGTTTTTTGTATAAAAATGCAGGTAGTGAGGTAGTTTCAATATACAAGGGTATAAAAGCAATAAAACAACACTAAA
>DYPB01000102.1 GCA_020720185.1 Flavobacterium psychrophilum
CTATTCAAAATAATTCCAAAAATAGCTATCAGCTAATTTATAGAACCCACCTAAAGTATTTTTTATAGATTAAGCTGGTTCTCCATACAAATCAAATTCGGTGGCTTCAATAATTTTTATGTGAGTAAATTCGCCTATTTTTAAATAGTGTTTGGTAGCATCTATAAGTACTTCATTATCAACATCTGGGCTGTCAAATTCGGTTCTTCCTACAAAATGAGTACCTTCTTTTCTGTCAATAATACATTTAAAGGTTTTGCCTATTTTTTCTTGATTCAAATCCCATGAGATTTGACTTTGCAGTTCCATAATTTCGTTGGCTCTGGCTTGTTTTACTTCTGCTGGAACATCGTCTTTAAGCAAATATGCGGTTGTGTTTTCTTCGTGTGAATAGGCAAAACAGCCCATTCTATCAAATTTTATTTCCTGTACAAAATCTTTCAGAGTCTTAAAATCTTCTTCGGTTTCGCCTGGATAACCTACAATTAGTGTCGTTCTTATAGCCATTCCTGGAACGGCATTTCTAAAATCTTTTAATAATTGTGTGGTTTTTTCTTTTGTTGTTCCTCGTTTCATTGATTTTAAGATAGAATCCGAAATGTGCTGCAGAGGAATATCAATGTAATTACAAACTTTTGGTTCTCGTTTCATAATCTCTAACACATCCATCGGAAATCCTGTCGGAAAAGCATAATGCAATCTAATCCATTCAATGCCTTCAACTTTTACGAGTGCTTCTAAAAGTTCGCCAAGGTTTCGTTTTTTATAGATATCTAAGCCATAATAGGTCAGATCCTGTGCTATTAAAATTAGTTCTTTTACCCCATTTCTTGCTAATCCTTCGGCTTCTTTTACTAATTTTTCGATGGTTTGTGATTGGTGTTTGCCTCTCATTATTGGAATGGCACAAAAACTACACGGACGGTCGCAACCTTCTGCAATTTTTAGATAGGCGTAATTTTTTGGTGTAGTGGTTAGTCGTTCGCCTAATAATTCGTGTTTGTAATCAGCTCCTAATGCTTTTAGTAAACTTGGCAATTCTGTTGTTCCAAAATATTGGTCAATATTTGGAATTTCTCTCTCTAAATCTGGTCTGTATCTTTCAGACAGGCAACCTGTTACAAATACTTTATCAACAATTCCTCTGTCTTTTTTATCGGCATATTCTAAAATGGTATTGATAGATTCTTGTTTTGCATTATCAATAAAACCGCAGGTGTTAATTACTACTATATTACCTTTCTCTTCATGAACCACATCTTTGCCAGAGGCTTTGAGTTGTCCCATCAAAACTTCGCTATCATAAACATTTTTTGAACAACCCAGCGTGATGACATTTATTTTATTTTTCTTTAATGATTTGGTTCTCATTTAGTTTTGGTGTTTTTTTATTTTTTTGTTTAATGATTGTGGCGTTTTTTTTTAAATAACAGGATATTCATAGCATAATTGTTATTATTTATGTCGTTTTTGATATGCTTTTAGAAATTCTCCTTTTGGTGTACCTTCGTCAAATGAGCTGAATTTTACTAAAAAGCGAACTTTTTTTCGAGCTTCTTCATTGGTGAAATTTTCATACTCTATTCGATAAATGGCACTATACATCTCTGCCCGACCAACCCCATGGTGACAATGAATTAGCACGGGATAATTATCTTTATTATCCATAATTTTAGAAAAGGTATCCAAGTTTTTTTTATTTGGCACTTGGTCAGAGCCGTTGTTAAAATAATTAATGCCTTTTAGTTTTGCTATTGCTTCTTTTTCGGCAGTTAATTCTGCAGGTATTTCGGGATTATTTACCAAATCTTGTGTGCCTGGAAAACGCAAATCTATAACCGATTTAATATTATATTTTTTTATATAATCTGCTAATTGGTCTGGCGGAATTACACCGCTTTTGTAAACTTTTCCTTCGGTAATGCTTTCAAAATTATGGTTTATGTGTGTGTCATAAACATATTTTGCGGTGCCTATTAGGATGATTGCTGAAACTAAATAGATTATTTTTTTCTTATTGTTCATAAAGTTATTTTTTTTGATTTTATTAATTTACAAGTCGTTTGTCAACTACTCTGTTCATATAATCTTGAATAAAACATTTGCAAGATAATTCCAAATCATTCATTTCTGAATTTCTATTGGCGATCAGATTGTCTGTCAGTGCTTTATCTTCTTTGTTATAAAAACCAATAGCGTTTTTGCCATCAAAGGTACAAATATAATTACCCCGTGCAAACTGATAAATAGTTCCTGTTGAGTTTATAACAAAAGGTGCTTGTTGCTTTTTGTCGAACAAACTACGACCCCAACTGCGAAATGGTTTTTGATACCCAATCATATCTAAAATAGTTGGGTAAATATCTATTTGTTGGGCAAAATTGTTATCAACACCAATGTATTTGCTGTTTGGTTTATAAATAATTATCGGAACAGCATATCGATTATAGGGTTTGTTATACTCCTCATAATAAACTTGATTGGTATGATCAGCAACTAATACAAAAATGGTATTGTTAAACCAAGATGATTTTTTAGCCTCGTCAAAAAACCGTTTCAAAGCATAATCAGTATATTCAGCACATTTGTGCATAGGAACGCCGCCTTCTTTAAACTTGTTTTTATATTTTTTAGGAATTATATATGGCTCGTGCGACGAAACTGTAAATATTGAAGCAAAAAATGGTGGCTTCTTGGTATCTAATTTTTGTTTCATAAACTGAAAAAAAGGCTCGTCCCAAATTCCCCAAAAACCATCAAATTCATTATCGTTGTTAAACTCCGTTCGACCATAATAATTATCTATTCCTAAAATATTACTAAAACCAAGAAAACCCATAGAACCATTTGCAGCACCATGAAAAAATGAAGTGTTATAACCTTCACTTTCCAGAGTAGAAACAATTGATTCTATTTTTTGTTTTGGATAGGGCGATGAGGTAAAAGCATCTTTAAACGATGGAATTCCTGCTAAAACCGACGACATTCCATGTATAGATTGTCGACCATTGCAATAAGAATTGGTAAAAATCATACTCTTGCCACACAACGAGTCTAAAAACGGAGCATGAGATTTATAATTTTTTATATTATTCGATTTATTAAACGCTCCAATATATTCTCTGCCATAACTTTCTAAAATAAAAATAACCACATTTGGTTTAGTTGGCAAATTATTTTTATATTGTTTTATGGGCATAACTTTTTGTAAAATAAGCTGTTCGGTTACTCCAGAATAATTAGTTTTCAGAAAACTATTGGCAAATAATGTTCGGATAATAGCAAAAGGAGTATTCAAAACAATGTCAGAATGGATAATGTTTTTTACATGTCGGCTGGCGTCTAAAAGATTAATAGGTCGGGTTGATTTATCAAAATCACCCCCACGAATACCGCCTACAATTAACAGAGCCGCAATTAAAAAAGCAGGAACCGAAAAACCAAAATAACTCCATTTATGAGTAGGAACAGTAGGTTTTATAGTTATTTTTTTATACAAATAAACCCAAAAAGATGAAAAAATAACAAATAACAAAAGTACATGCCAATAATAAAAAATAAAACTGAAAAGCAACCTACTTTTATTAGTTTCGTGTACTATAACATTAAGAGCTACAATAGTTGTTCGGGCATAAGTAAACCTATAATAAATAAAATCAATGAAATTAGTGGCATAAAAAATTAGGTTAAAAACGAAATAAAAATAGAACAAAAACCGTTGATAACCAGCCGAAGTATTTTTATAAAAAGGCAAAACAGAAAGTAGAATAAACAAAACATTTACATACAAAATGGCAGTAGTATCAAACTGCAAACCATAAAAACAAAGCGAACCAAAATCAGAAAACGAATCAACATTCAGCAAACTCATATTATACAAATAAAATAATATTCGGGCAAAAAAATAGAAAATATAAGCCAACAACAGCCGATATCCCAGTAGTTTATATTCGTTTAGTCTAAGATTATTATGCATTCTGATGTAATTTTATTGAGTGCAAAAATAATGAATTAGAAGTTAAAAATTTAGATTTTTTTTAGCATAAAATTTCACAAAGAAATGTAACTAAAAACTGTTTATTAAATAATTTTTATAAAAATATTTTTGGTAAATATCACTCAGCATTTAGAAATTGAACGAAAGATAGAATATAAAAACTAAATTTATATATTTGCAATATTAAAACTAAAAAAAATGACCCAAATTACCAGATTATTTGATTTTCCATACTATCAATTAGAAAAATTCAATAGGCCCGATGCTTTGGTAACCAAACAAAACGGCGTTTGGATAAAAACATCAACCCAAGAATATATTGATAAAGCCAATGCCATTTCGAGAGGCTTATTAAAAATGGGAGTAAACAAAAATGATAAAATTGCTCTCATATCATCTAATAATAGAACCGAATGGAATATTATGGATATTGGAGTCCTACAAATTGGAGCACAAACGGTTCCTATTTATCCTACAATTTCTGAAACCGATTACGAATATATTCTTAATCATTCGGAATGCAAATATTGTTTTGTGTCAGATACAGAAGTTTTAAGAAAAGTAAATTTGATAAAAGACAATGTACCAAGCTTAAAAGAAGTATATAGTTTTAATGAAATTGAAAACTGCAAAAATTGGGAAGAAGTACTATTATTAGGCGAAGAAAAATCCAATCAAAACGAGGTAGAAGATAGAAAAAATGATGTAAAACCAGAGGAATTAGCTACAATAATATACACATCAGGCACTACTGGAAGACCAAAAGGCGTTATGCTTTCGCACCGTAATATAACCTCAAATGTATTAGACGCTGCACCCCGAATACCATTTGCTGCTGGCAATACGACCGCGTTAAGTTTTTTACCAATATGCCATATTTTTGAGAGACTAATTTTATATATGTATCAATATTATGGAGTTTCCATTTATTTTGGTGAATCGATAGATAAATTGAGCGACAATTTAAAAGAAGTAAAACCAGATGTAATTACCTGTGTTCCAAGATTAATAGAAAAAGTTTACGATAAAATTATTGCCAAGGGAACGGCATTAACTGGCATAAAAAAAGTATTATTCTTTTGGGCTGTCAATTTAGGTTTACGATATGAACCGTATGGAGCCAACGGATTTTGGTATGAATTGCAACTAAAAATTGCCCGAAAACTCATTTTCAGCAAATGGAAAGAAGGTTTGGGGGGTAATATCGAATTATTAGTATCAGGATCAGCCGCTTTACAACCTCGTTTAACCCGTATTTTTGCTGCCGCAAATATGCCAATTATGGAAGGGTATGGACTAACAGAAACCTCACCCGTAATAACCGTAAACGATATGAGAAATGGTTTGTTTAGAGTAGGTACGGTAGGAAAAGTCATCAACAATGTTGAAGTAAAAATTGCACCAGACGGCGAAATTCTTTGCAAAGGACCAAATGTGCTAATGGGATATTATAAAGATGAAACATTAACAAATGAAGTTATTATCGACAATTATTTTCATACAGGCGATATTGGCGAATTTGATAAAGACGGTTTTTTAAGAATTACCGACCGAAAAAAAGAAATGTTCAAAACCAGTGGAGGCAAGTACATAGCTCCGCAAATGTTAGAAAATGCCATGAAACAATCTCGATTTATAGAGCAAATTATGGTTATTGGAGATGGCGAAAAAATGCCAGCCGCTTTTATTCAACCAAACTTTGATTTTTGTATCGAATGGGCAAAAATACACAACATAAACATTGGAACAACCCATCAGGAAATTGCTACAAGCATTGAAGTAATTGAAAGAATTCAGGAAGAAATTACCGAAATGAATACAAAATTTGGTAACTGGGAACAAATCAAACGATTTGAATTAACCCCAGATATTTGGAGCATTGATGGCGGACATTTAACCCCAACCTTAAAACTAAAACGGAAAATAGTAATGGAAAAATACAAAAATTTGTATGATAAAATCTATAAATAATTTAGGGATTTAAACAATTTAAAAATCCCGATATTTTGTAAATACAACTAAAAAAAACAGTAATTATTTGGTGTTTTGAAAAAAAAATGATTAGGTTTGTATCATTATTAACCAATTAAATATTAAATGATTATGAATGTAAAAAATTTTTTAGTTGCAGGTTTTGTTGGCGGTATCGTAGATTGGCTTTTAGGCTGGTTGTTTTACGGTATTATTTTTAAAAGCATTTATGGAGGTGCTGAAGACGGTAGCGATATGAATATGCTAATGATAACACTCGGTTGTTTATCAGTAGGATTCTTAATGTCGTATGTATTCGTGCGTTGGGCAGGTCTAACAAATGCCGTTTCAGGGCTTAAAGCAGGTGCAGTATTTGGATTACTTTTAGGATTTACACAGGTCTTTTTCGGAAACGAAAAAACATTTGATGTTTGTTATCAAACAATGGCAATTACATTATTAATATCCATTGTTATAGGAGCCTTTGTAGGAGCAACAATAGCATTTGTAAACGGTAAAATGAAATAAATTTACAGTTAAAATTTCTCATAAAACGCCCTCTTAGGGCGTTTTTTTTATATTGTGATAATTTCAAACTAAACCCAAATTTTGCAATAGACTTCGTTATGAGATTCATTTATACAATAAAAGCGAATGTTCTTGGTATTTTCTAATCATAAGATATGCTATATTCATACTAAACCGCTAACAAGTTGCTGATATTATCCATTCAAAATTACACATA
>DYPB01000103.1 GCA_020720185.1 Flavobacterium psychrophilum
AGATAGAAACCACCAGTAAAGGAATTGTTCATCAATTTAATTATGACAATAAAAAGGTTCTACTGGTAATTTTGTGAAAAGACTATTTTTGCAAAATGAAATCAGATATTAAAGAAGTTTTAGAAAAGATATTATTGCCGTTCAGGCTGGTTGGAAATTAGACAGAATAGATTTAGACGAATCGAATTTAGAGGTTCAAGTTTATCTGAATTACAATTTAAAAAACTATTAGAACCATTAATTCAATACATTTTTATTTCTAATTTCCAATGGCTTGATAAATAAATCCTATGTTTTCTAATTTATTTTTATCCAATAAATTTCTACCATCGAAGATGAAAGCGGGTTTTTGCATATTATCATAAATTTCTTGCCAATCATAATTTTTAAACTCATCCCACTCTGTCAAAACAGCAATGGCGTGAGCGTTTTTGCAAACATCTATTGCATTATCAAAACAATTGATGTGTTTTTTATTTGTTTCTGAACTTCTTGATTCTAAATAATCTAAATCTGAAAGAATTTGTTTTTCAGAAACTTTTGGATCAAAAACTGCAATATTTGCTTGTTCAAAAATCAAATCATCTGCTACATAAATAGCGGCTGATTCTCTGGTATCATTAGTATCTTTTTTGAAAGCCCAACCGAGAAATGCTATTTTTTTATCGGCAACTGTATTGTAAAGTGTTTTTACAATGTTTTTTGCAAATCGTCTTTTTTGATGATCATTCATAATAATTACCTGTTCCCAGTAATCAGCAACTTCGTTTAGTCCGTAAGATTTTGCGATATAAACCAAATTTAAGATATCTTTTTGAAAACAAGAACCTCCAAAACCTACCGATGCTTTTAGAAATTTTGATCCTATTCTACTATCCATTCCAATAGCTCGAGCTACTTCGGATACATTTGCTCCTGTTTTTTCACACAATTCTGACAGCGCATTTATTGATGAAACTCTTTGTGCCAAGAAAGCATTTGCTGTTAATTTTGACAATTCCGAACTCCATAAATTGGTTGTTAAGATTCTATCTTTTGGCACCCAGTTTGAATAGATTTCGACTAATGAGTTGATGGCTTTTTGTCCTTCTGTAGTTTCTACACCTCCAATTAACACTCGGTCTGGCATTAATAAATCTTCTACTGCCGTTCCTTCAGCAAGAAATTCTGGATTCGATAAAATTTGAAATTGTACACCATTGCCTGTATTATCTAAAATGCTTTTTATGGCTTCGGCAGTTCTTACTGGTAAAGTTGATTTTTCAACAACAATCTTGTCATCTTTTGCAACCATAGCTATTTGTCTGGCACACAGCTCAATATATTTTAAATCGGCTGCCATTCCTTTACCTAAACCGTAGGTTTTTGTAGGTGTATTTACCGAGATAAATATCATTTGTGCTTCGTCAATGGCTTTTTCTACTTCTGTTGAGAAAAATAAATTTCTGCCTCTGGCTTCTCCAACAATTTCTGCTAATCCTGGTTCATATATCGGAATATTATTTACAGTTGCATCGTTCCAAGCCGCAATTCGAGTTTCGTTTAAATCGACTACAGTTACTTGAATGTGTGGACATTTTTGAGCAATAACTGCCATTGTTGGTCCGCCTACATAACCTGCACCTATGCAGCATATTTTTGTAATTGTCATTTTAAAAAGTTGTTGATTATCAGTTTTTGATTGTCAGTTTTAACTTCCTTGAACTGAAAAGATTATCTAATTAGTTAAATTTATTTTCTTTATATTACTTTAAATGTTCCCAATACCATTTCACGGCTTCTTTTAAGCCTTTTTTAATGTCAAATTGTGGATTGTAATTCAATAATTGTTTTGCTTTATCAATACTTGCCAAGGAATGCGGAATATCTCCTGCTCTATTTGGACCGTAAATAATTTCGACATTGGCGATTTTTGGGTCAAATTCTGATAAATATTCTTTTAGATATTGAACTAGATCATTTAGCGTATTTCTATCTCCGAAAGCGGTGTTGAAAACCGTGTTTATTGCTTCTGGGTTTGTTGTATTCATTGCTAATTCATTCATTTGTATTACATTATCAATGTATGTAAAGTCTCTTGAAAAATTACCATCTCCATTAATTATTGGGCTTTGATGTTGCATCAACTGCATTACAAATTTTGGAATTACGGCCGCATAGGCTCCGTTAGGGTCTTGTTTGCGTCCAAAAACATTAAAATATCGTAAACCAATAGTTTCTAATCCATAACTCTTCCCAAAAATTTCGGCATATAATTCATTTACATATTTTGTAATCGCATAAGGTGAAAGCGGTTTGCCTATAATATGTTCTACTTTTGGTAAATTTTCCGAGTCACCATAGGTTGAGGAGCTTGCTGCGTATATAAATCTTTTTACATCTGCCTCTCGACTGGCAACCAACATATTTAAAAATCCAGATACATTGACATCATTGGTTGTTATTGGGTCGTTTATTGACCTTGGCACTGAACCCAATGCGGCCTGGTGGAGAACAAAATCAACATTGGCAACAGCCTTATTACAATCGTCAATATTTCTAATGTCGCCTTCTATTAATTTAAAATTTTCATTTTTTAAACATTCGTTCAAATTATGTTTATGCCCAGTTGAAAAATTATCTAAACAGATTACTTTGTGGTTTTTTGATAAAAAATGTTCGCATAAATTACTGCCAATAAAACCAGCACCTCCAGTAATTAATAAGGTATGTATTCTATTATTGATCATCGTAAGCTATTTATTTTTTAGTTGTTTTTTGTAAAAATCTCTGGAAGATATTTTGTTTTTTATCCACTTCATGATAACCTGCCGAGTAGTCTCCATAGCCGTAACCGTAACCATATCCATAGCCATAACGAGCCTTGTTTTCAAAACCATTTACAATTATACTGATGTTGTTTAGTTCTCCTCTTTGCTCAATATTATTCAAACGGCTAATCATGTCTCGTTTGGTGTAATTCTGACGAATAACATATAGTGTAACATCGCAGAGATGTGCTAATTCTAATGAATCTGTAACGAGTCCAACAGGTGGTGTGTCAAGAATAATGTAATCATACCTTGATTTTAAATTTGTAATCAAATCTACCAGTGCTTCGCTCATAATCATTTCTGATGGGTTTGGCGGTATTGGTCCAGAGGTAATTATATCTAAATTTGGTATTTTGGTTTTTATAATAACTTCATCAATCGTCTTTTCTCCAACTACATAATTTACAACACCTAAATCATTAGAAACACCAAAGTCTTCAAAGATTTTTGGTTTACGCAAATCAAGACCAACAATTATAGTCTTTTTATTGCTTAATGCAAATACGGTTGCTATGTTTAGTGAGCAAAATGTTTTTCCTTCCCCACCGACTGATGAGGTTATCATTAGTGTTTTTGCTCCTTGAATATTTTGTTTTTTATAAATAAACTGTAATGACGAACGGATGGATCTAAAAGCTTCTGATATTGGAGATTTTGGTTTTTCAAAAACAGCTAAATTTGATTTAGAGTTCTTTTTTCCAATAACTCCTATTAGTGGTATTTTTGTCAAACGAGCAATATCATCAATACTTTGAATTGCTGTATTGACAAAGAAAATTATTGAAATGATTAATAACGGAATGAAAATTCCGAGCAAAAATGCCATTACATAATTTAAATCTTGCCGAGAGCCTATTAATCCGTCACCTGTATCTTTTGCTTGATCTAAAAAGTGAATATCTGATAGGTTTGCAGCTTTTACAATTTCGGCTTCACTTTTTTTAGCTAAGAAATTGTTATAAACACCTTCGTTTAGCAATAATTTTCTTTGAATTTTGGCATATTTTTGCTGCTCTTGTGGCAATTGACGAATTTTTCCGTCTGCTTGATTTATTTTTGCAGCAATCATATTCATATCATAATTCATTGAATTACGAAAAGAATTTATATTTTCTAAAAGCACATTTTTATATCCATTTATCTCATTATCAATATCTTCATAGAGTTTTTGATTTTTGATGGTATATGGCATTTGCGACCGTTGAATAGATAATGATATTAATTTTGAAGTATTTATCAAGATATTCGGATCTTCAATACCTGCTACAGATGGTGCTGGTAATCGTGAAAAATCATTGTTGGTTTTTAGATAATTCTTCAAAGAATTACAGTAATTTATTTTTCTGTCTATTATATCTCTCTCTAAATCAAGTCTTTGCAGTTCTTCCGAAAAATTTTTTCCGCCAGCTTCAATATCTATAATATTAGTTCCTGACTGAAATTTTTCCAAATCATTACTTGATAATTTTAATTCCTTATCGGTTTTTAATAATGTGCTATCAATAAATTTTATGGTGTTGGTTGCAAATAAATTTTTCCTGTCTAATTCATTTTTTATCAGCGTATTAACGGTTTCGTTTAGATAATCTACAAGTCGTGCTTTGTTTGTACCTTCTAAAGAGAGGTTTAAAATAGACCCTGCTTCTTTATCAACAACTATTTTTAATGCTTGATAAATTCCAACGGTTTTATAAAATTCATTAAAACGAATAATAAATTCTTCACCAGTATAATTGTTTTTAGAATTGTTTTTTATTTCTAATTTAAAATTCAAAAAAGGCAACAATACCTGTTCTCCTACTGTGTATTTTTTTTCGAAAATTTCAGTGCCGATATTTGTGGTTTCAATATTGTTATTGGAATAATTAAATAAATTAACTTTATTGTCTTCAAATTCAATTTTTAGATTGTATCGATTGGGGCTTAAAAATTTTATTTTAATATTATGATTTAATAATTGCCCTCTGTTTTTATCAATATTTACATAAAATGGAACTGTTCCATATACATCGGTATTAAAGTATTTGTCTTCTTTTAGATAGTCAATATAATATTGTAATTTATTAACAACCTGTTCGTTATGGGTTCTTGATTTTAGTTTTAATGAAATAGATTGCACTTGGTCTGATGTGCCTCCCCAATTAAAAACCAAACTAGTATTTGCTGTAAAAAAGGGATTGTTTTCCTCTTTCATTGTTATGCTTGTATTAACGGCATAAAGTTTTTGTTCACGAATATTTATTTGATAGGCAATAAAAAATGAAATTGCCAAGAATACTAAAAATAACTTCCAATAACTTCCAATTTTGATTAAATATCCTTTAAAATCAAAATTTATTTGGTTTTCTGAAAAAGAAAAATCTTTTATGTCAAGCATTTTATATTATTTTTTAATAAGTAAATAAGTTGTTGTTATTAATGATAATAACGTGATAATTGTTGATAAGGATTCTATCCCTGTTTTTCCTGTTCCCCATGTTTTCTGTTTTAAAGGTTTTATATAAATATAATCATTGGGTTGTAAATAATAGTATGGTGATTGTAAAGCAGTTATCTTTGTTAAATCAATAGTATGGGTTTCTACTCCTTGCGGTAATTTACGCATTACTACTACATTTTTTCTATCTCCTGTTACATTTATATCTCCACAATTTGCTACTGCCTCAAGTATATTTACTCTTTCTTGATACAATATTTTTGAACCTGGACTTTGAACTTCGCCATTTACAGTATATCTAAAACCTGCTAATTTTACCGTTACAAAAAGATTTGATGCTTTATTGAAATATTCGGCTAATAGCTTTTCTTCTATTTTAACTCGAATTTCATCGGGAGTAAAACCAAGAACATTTAATTCTCCTAATAATGGTATTCTAATATTTCCATGATTACTAACTGTAAAACCATCAAAATATAAAGAGCGTTCGTCTTGTATTGTATTTTGAGTTCCTGTTGATGATTTGAATAATTCTGATAGTTTTGGATCGCTAGTTTTTATTAAAATGCTTAAAATATCATTAACCTGAACCTTATAAGGTGTTGAATTTGCGGTAGTTACTATTTTGTTTAAATCCGTATTTTCACCATTTTGTAAATAAATTAAATCTTTTGTAGGTACGCATGAGGTGTAGATTAGCCCTACGATAAATAAAATATAGATGTGTGTTTTTTCCATTTTAAGTTTTACTTTAAGGCAACAAAGATAATATTTCTGTAATAAATTCGGTAATAAATTATCTTTTTTATCTGCTAAAAAAAAGTAGTATCTAAACCATAAAATGAATGTTTTTTTTTAATAAATAGATGTTTTTTTAATCATTTTATCAAAAAAATATTGTTTTTAAATAATTTGGCTTTATTTTTGTATAATAAATAAAGATGTAATAAAAAGGTTTTATTACTTTTATCCTCAATAAATTAAAAAAATATGAAAAAATTATTGTTATTATGTTTGGTATTTGTGTTTTCAAACAGCTTTTATGCACAAGAAACAACAACAAAAAAGAAATCTAAAACAGAAAGAGCTGTAAAAGAAAAGTCTGCAAAGGTTGAAAAAGTAAAAACTGACAAAACAAAAGAAAAAGCCGAGGCAGAAAAAGAAGCTAAAAAAGCTGAAGCAAAAGCAAAAAGAGATGCTAAAAAAGCAGAAAAAGAAGGTGCTAAAGCCGATGCAGAAAAAGAAGCTAAAAAAGCTGAAGCAAAAGCAAAAAGAGATGCTAAAAAAGCAGAAAAAGAAGGTGCTAAAGCCGATGCAGAAAAAGAAGCTAAAAAAGCTGAAGCAAAAGCAAAAAGAGATGCTAAAAAAACTACAGCTGCAACAACGGTTAAAGAAACTAAAGCCGCTGCAAAAACAACAACTCAAAAAGCAACTGTTGCAGAAAAAGTTGCAAAAGC
>DYPB01000347.1 GCA_020720185.1 Flavobacterium psychrophilum
CAAATGGATAAAAAAAATGCTCGTGCCATTACAGAAAGCATTTTTATAAAAATAGAAAACAATGTTATTACTAAAATAACCAAAGAGGATATAAAAAGACACGTTTTAAATTGGTTAGAAAGTAGATTATATCCAAGATATGTCCAAGAAATATTAATAAGAAGCACTTTTTTTGGAGATACGCAAGGCATTAGATTAATTCCAAAAACCGAAATTAACACTACAAAAACAAGTAGTACAAATCAATTATTTTTTTATAACAATATTATTGTTAATATAACGAAAAATGGTGTTGAAGAGATAAAATATAACAATAATAATACCCAAGTTTGGAAAAATAATATTATAGATAGAAGATTTCAAAAAAGAGAGCAAGCTGTTAAAATAATTAAGAATGAAAACGGAAATTTTGATATTGAAATATTAAATAATAGTAGTAAATATTTACGTTTATTAATAAATACCTCTCGTTTCTATTGGTTAAAAGATGCAGATGCAGAGCAAAACGACTTAAATCCATTTAGTATAACCAGTTCTAAACTTACAGATATTGAAAACTCGCACCAAAAACAAGAGTTAATTATTAAAATGTACTGTTTAGGTTATTTGTTGCACGAACACAAAATAAAGCCAAAATCATACATTGTAATAGGAACAGATAACGCAATAGGTAAAACTTCAAAAGCCAATAAGGGAGGAAGCGGAAAATCGGCTATTATTAGCGGTTTATATTCTTTAATACCAAACTATGTAGAAAGAAATGGTAGAGATTTAAACAAAGAAACAGAGCGATTTAGATATACAGAGGTAGATAGCGAAACAAGATTATTGCATTTTGACGAAATGAACCCATATTTTGATATACCTAAATTATTCACAGATATTACAGGAGATGTTACGTGTAATTGGAAAGGAGGAAAATTTGTTTATGTTCCATTTAAGTATTTTACAAAATTAGCTATCAGTATGAATAGCGTACCGAAAGAAATTAATGAAGAAAGTATGAACAGAAGGAGTTTAAATTTTGAAACGTCCTCTTTTTATCACGAAAAAAACGAAGATTATCTATTTACAAGAAAAGTGTCAGATAGTTTTAACGGAATAACGCTTTGGGACGAAAAATACGAACTAGAAGATTGGATATTAGATGATAATTTTCTGTTTGAGTGTTTGCAATTTTATTTAGGAACAGACAAAAAACCAGATGTTTCTAGCGTAAATTTAATTTATAAATCAACAAGAATGCGTTTAGGTGATGGGTTGTTTAGTCTTTTTGAG
>DYPB01000348.1 GCA_020720185.1 Flavobacterium psychrophilum
ATTGCATTTTGAGTTTTCATAACGAAGTCTAATGCGTAATTTGGGTTAAAAAAGAGTATTTTTTTAAAATTCAAATAAAAAAATTATATTTACTGCTAATTATAAAACAAAAAAACAATGAAAAAAACACTTTTAAGCATTGCAATATTATGTTCAATAAACATTTTTGCACAAGACGATTTGATAAAAAAAGTTATTAATAATGCATCAATAAATTCTAAATTTATTTTTACAGATGTCATAAATTTGGAAACTACCTCTGTAAAAAATCAAGGTTCAGCAGGAACTTGTTGGAGTTATTCAGGTAATTCTTTCATTGAATCAGAAATGATTAGACTGAAAAAAAAGCCAGTTGATATTGCCGAAATTTTTACTGCCAGACAAGTTTATTTAGGAAAATCCAGAAATTATGTACTTTTTGGAGGTAATATGGGATTAGGCGACGGTGCTGAATTGCACGATGTTATGAATGTTTTAAGAAAGCATGGAGCAATGCCACAAGACGCATATATGCTCGAAGATTACGGAAAAGGAACTGTGAAATCAGGAGAATTTCAAGATAAAATTAAAGAAATTTTAGATACATTTGTTAAAAACAAAGATAATAAATCAGCATCTTGGGTAACAGATGTGAATAATTATATGGATGAAAAATTAGGAAAATTACCTGAAACTTTTGACTATAATGGTAAAAAATATACTCCAAAAAGTTTTGCAAATGAGGTAATTGGTATAAATCCAGATAATTATATTGAATTGTCAAATTACAAAGATATGCCATATTATCAAAAAATGGTACAACCTGTATCGGACAACTGGAGTTATGACCAATTATATAATGTACCAATGACAGAACTAACTGATATTATTGATGTTGCTTTAGCAAAAGGTTACACTATCGGTTGGGCAACAGATGTTTCGGAACCTTATTTTAGTTGGAAAAATGGTGTAGCTCATGTGCCAAATTTAGATTTGTATAATATTACAGACGAAGAAAGAAAGCTAATTTTTGACGGACCATTGGAAGAGAAAAAGATAAATGAAGATTTGCGTTTGGATGGTTTATATACAATGAAAACAACCGATGATCACGGAATGCACATTGTAGGCAAATCAAAAGATCAAAACGGTAAAGAATACTATAAGGTAAAAAACTCTTGGGGTGCAAGTAATGATTATAAAGGTTATTTATATGTTACAAAAACTTATGTACAATTAAAAACTACTGCAATTATGGTAAATAAAAACGCCTTATCTAAAGCAGAAAGAGCAAAACT
>DYPB01000349.1 GCA_020720185.1 Flavobacterium psychrophilum
ATTCAAAAAATCGTTGCCTTGCTCTTTGAGTTTGCCTTTTTTTATGACGGATTTGGTTATAAATTTTTAAGTATTTGTGAAAAGTCCGTTGGGTTTATTGTTTTCTTCGTCAGAAAAACGCGACAGATTTACTTGCACACTTCTTTTTTGAGCAAAAGGAACTATGCTCATAATCAGATTAATATTTATTTTTTGAGATTCTATTTCCAAAATATAATCGTAAATGGAGTCTTTATGCCCGTAATGATATTCGTATTCAAATTTGTGCGCAAACCCATTCATTGTTATTTTTGTGTGTTTATAACTGAAACTTGTGAGTTCATCGTAAAACATCAAAGTTTCGACTTCAAAAGGATCTTTTTCAACAATTAGGATTGCATTTTGATAAAGGTACAGATTTTTAAGTTTTGCATTCTCCGGATTTAAAAATCTTCCTAAATCATTTTCAGCGGCAGAAAGTTCTGAGAGTGCAGATTTGTCAATTAATCCGATAAGTAAGTGTTCGATTTTTTCATCGTTATGAGTGTTTCTTACAATATCAATATTTTTGTAAATTATGTAGTGTGCAAGAATCGAACGAAGATTTTCATAGCGCTTATATTTCACAATATCTGTAAAATTTTGTTTCAGAAAATTTATTTGATTTTCAAGTTTTTCTTGTTTTCTCTGTAATTCGGACGTAGAGTTGTTTTTGAAAAAAAAATCATATTCGGTATTGAGTTCCTTTCTCAGATTTTCGGAAAGTGGCAAAAAACCGAAAGGCACATTAAAAACGAGATTTTCGAGTGGTTTTTCGACATATTGTCCTGTTAATTTTATTTTGTCAAGAGAAAGAGCGTGCCCCATAATGGTAAGATAACCATAAATTTTTTTTGATTTTTTTTTGAATTTGGAAGCAAGAAATTCGACATCAGTTGATTGTAATTTCGGCTTGTTTGAAAAATAATTAAGAAAAATAACATATATTGGCATAGAAGCTGAATCATCATAGTATTCCGGATAATCTTTAACATAATCTTTAATATGGCTAAAACTTGATTCATATTCAGGAAAAAGGACGATTTCGGCAGGAACGATTGCAAAAAATGCCCATGTTTTTTTTAACAGACTTGATTTTATCGGAAACGCGGATACTAATAATTTTTCCATGACAAAAATAATAAAATTCAAACTACTAAATACTCATTACTCATTACTCACTTCTCACTACCCCTTATCTCGCGAATCACTTTTTTCACTGCTTTTTCGTCGAGTTTGCCGTAGGTGTTTTCGCCAA
>DYPB01000350.1 GCA_020720185.1 Flavobacterium psychrophilum
TTGGGTGTCGGCTTGTGAGTTTTTTTGTTTTAAGTGCAATATTGCGTTGACTTTTGCCGAAATTTTAGTTTCGATTGTTGCATTTGGTTTTATTATTGGAATGTTTAGCAATGGCTCTTTGTCTAATTGAAAATTATTTCCTTGCATTTTACCTTTATTTTTCAACCAAAATTCAATTAATCTTGAATTTAATAAACCAACAAGATATTTTTGATTTAATTTTTCAGTTTTAATAACATAAAATGTTGCTGAAACATAAGTATCAAAATCGGTATAGGTAAAAACTGGTTTTCCTGCACATTTTCGTTGAACAATTATTTTTTCGCCTTTAAAAAAGTTTTCCTTGCGTGTTCTATGCAAACCATAAGGCTTATTGTCAGACGTTATTACTTCTTGAAACTTATCTAAATGATTTTTTAAATTTGGGTAGGGCAATATAGCATCTGCATTTTTAAATTTTGATGATGTATAAATTAACCAAAGATTGTTTTGATTATTAGCATAATATCTAAAAAAATGTTCGCTTGTAAAATAAGGTTTTATTAATTGCAACTCGTTTTCTTGCAAATTCAAATTGTTTTTTTTGGTTTCTGACAAACCAAAAATTCCTTCGCCAACTTCAAATTTATTCTTTGCTTTTTCATTTGATGCTTTATTTAAAAAGTCCTGTGGAAATACAATTCCTTGTGCAACTTCGTGTTTTTCATCTAAATAAAAATTTTGTTTTTCTTTTATTTTGTTTAAAATAATATCGTTGGTGTTGTTGGTAAAAGTCAACGATTTATTCAAATAATTGTCTGTCAAAATTGTGGGTTGCAACAATTCTATTTCATCGCTATTTACATTATTTATCAAATTGAGTACATCGTTATAAACAGGTTTTTCGGTTTTAATTTTTCGATAATCAAATGTATAATTATCAGTTTTTTCGTTAGAAAATTGCATAATCATTGTTTGAATACTTGCCGAGTCAAAAACCATAAAACTATTAAAATCAATTATTTGTAAAAGTTTTGCGTTTTTTAAAACAAAATTCCTTGTTAAACTTGCACCCGAGTTGGTTGTCCAATTATTTGGTGCAATAAAATTTAAAGTTCCTTTTTGGTTCAAAATTTTAATACCATCAGCAACAAACATATACCATAGATCCATTTTTCCTTGATAGACTTCGTTTTTTCGTAATCCATCAAAAATATGTTTGCCTTCGTATTCTTTTATATAAGGCGGATTTCCAATCACGACATCAAACCCCACAAAATCGCCGTTGTCGT
>DYPB01000104.1 GCA_020720185.1 Flavobacterium psychrophilum
CATCAAAACGACATTTTAGGATTATCAGAAAAACAAAAGCAAACTTTTGTAAAACAAGAAGTTGCCGATATATTCCCAGAATATTATTTATTGAAAGTTAATCAATTCAATGATGTTGCAAAAGATACTCTTGATGAATGGGTTTATTTCTTGAAAAATAGTGAAGTAAAAGACAACTTTAAAGCCAAAGGTTTAAAAGAAGCCAATGAAGTTCTTGACATTATGCGACTACCAAAGGAAGACCAATATGGCTACAATCGTTATATGGACAGTTTAAGTCTAAAAGCAAGTGAAGTTTTTTCTTTAAAATCAGAGGCGGAGTTTAAAGTTGAAGAAAAAAAAGCAATAAAAATTGCAAAAAAACTTATTATTAAAGGTTTAGATAATGAATTTATTTCAGATGCAACTGATTTAACTATTGAAAAAATACAGGAATTGAGAAATGAAACGGAGAGTTAAATCTTCTGCCAACAAGCGTTTAGCAAGATTGCTGGGTAAGTGATTAATTTAAAATTTTTGCTTATCTTTGTGGTCAGTGAATAACCGAAAGTTTTGGCTAATTCAAAAAGCCAAAAAAGTTATTCTAAAATTAGGCAGATTTAAAAGAATTTTTAATACTTTTGATACTAATTAAATAACTAACGATGTTATGTTAGATACTTGAATCCGCCGACCTGATTAAACGGAATGCCCTTTTATTGTTACTGAAAAATATTTTCAATTAGAAAGCGGATTTTCTTTTGAACAAACAAAAAGAGCATCGGTAAAAAAATAAATTTACAAAAAAACTAATTTATAGAACCCACCTTTAACAAACCCAAACAATCAATTAGATATTTCTGCTGGTTTCTGGGCTATCTGAAATTTCTCCAAATTGGTATTTTGCTCTTAGATATTCATTAAAATTCAAAGCGAAATGAGATAACTTTCTCTAACTTTTTTAAACAAATTTGATGAATAAACAAATGCAATAACTGCTTCATTATCGGTCTTGAAGATTTCTTCTTTTGTACCTTGCCATTCTTTTAAACCGTTTTTAAGAAACACAATATTATCTCCTATTTCCATTACAGAGTTCATATCATGAGTGTTTATTACGGTTGTTATATCATATTCTTCTGTAATTTCTTTAATTAAATTGTCAATTAAAATGGATGTGTTTGGATCGAGTCCAGAATTGGGTTCATCACAAAATAAATACTTTGGATTGTTTACAATAGCTCTTGCAATAGCAACTCGTTTTTGCATTCCTCCTGAAATTTCTGACGGCAATTTTGTATGTGCATTTATTAAATTTACTCTTTTTAGAACAAAATTTACCCTGTCATCTATTTCTGATGCCGAATTATTGGTAAACATTTTTAACGGAAATCCTACATTTTCTGCCACTGTCATACTGTCAAACAAGGCACTTCCCTGAAAAACCATTCCAATTTCTGTTCTCAATTCTCGTTTGTCTTCTGCTGATAATTGTGCATAAATTCTGCCGTCAAATGATATTGTTCCTTTCTCTGGGGTGTGAATTCCTAATAGAGATTTGAGTAAAACGGTTTTCCCAGAACCGGATTGTCCGATAATTAAATTGGTTTTTCCTGTTTCAAAAATGGTTGAAATACCTTTTAAAACTTTACTTTCTCCAAACGATTTTTCTATATTTTTTACTTCAATCATTTTATGTTAAAAGCATTTGAGTTAATATATAGTTGATTAGGATGATGCTTACGGAAGTCCAAACGAATGAAATGGTGCTGGCTTTTCCTACTTCTAATGCTCCTCCTTTCATATAATATCCATGAAAAGAAGGAATTGTTGCTAATAGTAAGGCAAAAACTAGGGTTTTTATAAACGCATAAACCACATGAAATGGAATGAAATTGTCTTGGAGACCAAAAATAAAATCGCTGGCATTACCAAAACCGCCATAAACACTTGCCATAAAACCTCCTGCAATTCCTAAAAACATTGCAATTCCAATAAGAAACGGATATAATAAGAGGGCTATTATTTTCGGAAAAACTAAATAGTTTAATGAATTTACTCCCATAACTTCAAGAGCGTCTATTTGTTCTGTAACTCGCATCGTTCCAATGCTTGAGGTGATAAAAGACCCCATCTTTCCTGCCATAATTATAGATATAAAAGTGGGGGCAAATTCTAAAATAATAGATTGACGGGTAGCAAATCCAATAAGATGTTTGGGAATTAATGGATTGGTTAAATTAAGTGCGGTTTGTATTGAAACTACTCCGCCAATAAAGAACGAGATAAATGCAACAATACCTAATGAACCAATTATTAAATCGTCTATTTCTTTGAAAATTAGTGTTTTCATAACCGACCATTTGGTTGGTTTTTTGAAAATTTCTTGAATCATCAAAAAATATTTCCCCATTTGAGATAAGTATCTAACGAGCATCATAAATTTAAAATTATATGCAAAAATAGTTATATAATTTATAAAAATAGGTTACTTCGTCTCAAAATAATTTATATACCAAACTCAACAGTTAGATTTTTTGAGGTTGGCACTGCTTGGCAACTCAAGACTAATCCTTTTGAAATTTCGGTTTCGTCAAGGGCATAATTTATTTTCATAGCAACAGTTCCAGAAACAACTTTACAACGACAAGTACTGCAAACACCACCTTTACAAGCAAAAGGGAGGTCGGCTCCTGCTGCTAAGGCTCCGTCAAGAATGTTGTCAAAATCATTATCCATCACAAAATGAAATTCTTTACCGCCGTCTATTATAGTTACTGCTGTGCCGTCTATTTTTTGTTCTAATATTTTGCTAATTCTGTTTTTATCACTTTCTGAATTACCTGTTGTAAATAATTCAAAATGGATTTTATTTTTGTCTAATCCTGCAGCAATAAGTTCGTCTTTTATCAAAAAAATCATGTTTTCTGGACCGCAAACAAAACAATCATCAACCTCTTGAATATCAATTATTTTAGATGTTATTGTTTGCAATTTTTCGGTAGTAAATCTTCCATTTAATAATTCTATACTTCTAAACTCTTTGGTTAAAAAATGAAATATTTCAAATCTTTCGAAGTAAATATTTTTAAGTTGTTCTATCTCTTCTTTAAAAATAATTGATTTAACACTTTTGTTCAGATAAAATAATTTGAAAGTACTTTGTGGTTCTAATGCTAGATGGGTTTTAATGATAGAAAGTATAGGTGTAATGCCACTACCTGCTGCAAATACTATGTAATTTTTTGGTTTAGAAGTATTTATAGCAATAAAAAAATTTCCGCTTGGAGGCATTATTTCTATAAAATCACCGGTTTTAACTGTTTCATTCACATAAGTTGAAAACACTCCGCCATCTATTTGTTTTACAGCAATTTGCCATTTATTCTCAATTGGAGAGGAACAAAGTGAATAAGAACGCCTTTCTTCTTTACCATCAATTATCGCTTTCAGCGTAAGGTATTGTCCTTGTTTGTATTGAAATTCTTGTTGTAAATTGTCAGGTATTTCAAATGTAATTACGCTACAGTCTTTGGTTTCTTTCTGAATATCTTTAACTTTTATGGAATGAAATTTTGACATTTTTTGTATTCTTATTTTAGGCAATTTTTTTGACAAAGTTTGCAAAAAACTGATAATTATTCCAATTATCAGTTGGTGTAACTTATAATTTCTTATTAAAGTCGGTTTCTTTTGCTATTATATTTCCATTATATTGTAACTTCCAACCCATTGAATTAGAAAGAATTAATAGTTTTGATAATTCTGATATCAATCTGTTTTGAGCGTTAGATTTTAGTGCCGATCCTTCTATTTTTTTTGCTAAACTTTCTTTGGCTTGTTTGTTAATTTTATTATAATCATCGCCCGTAAAAGGATTTAATTTACTCTGATCAACATCATAAAATTGAATATCTGGACTAATTTTTATTTCTTCTTTTGGAATGTTTAAGATGGTGATGGTTTTGGTTTTTTCATCAATATCATATTTCATTAGGTGCAAATCGTATGCCACTGTAACATCTGCATTTACAACCAGCAAGGCTTTTTTATCAAAAGATATCATACCTCCTAAATATTTATCGCTATTTTTATAAGTTAAAACTTCAGAAAAATGACCTTCGGTAACTACTAATTTTCCTACCTGAACAATTTGTTGTTGTATTAAATTTGTTGTGTTTTCTAACGATGAAGTTTCGTCGGTTTTAAATTCGCAAAACCGAAACAACAAAAGCATTGAGACAATTATTACAACAATTATGATAATTCTGTTAAGCATTTTAATCTTGTTTTTTTTGTGAAAATTTTTAATCCTTCTCTGCTAATTTTCTTTCTAATTCTGCCGTAAATTCTTCCATTACAGGTTTCATGGTGCTTTCAGGAATGTCCGAAATCCTGATATACATCAATCCATCAACAGAATTATTAAACAACGGATCGACATTAAAAGCGACTAATCTTGCGTTTTGCTTGATGTATTTTTTAATCAAAACTGGTAAACGAAGGTTCCCTGGTTCTAATTCATTTATAATTTTATCTAACTTATTCAAATCGCTTTCGGTTTCGTCAAAAATAAAATCTTTGTCGGCGTCTTTCAATTTTACTTTAAATTCTTTTTTAGGACGAATATATTGAGCAATATAAGGATCGTAATAGTTGGATTTCATAAATTCAATCATTAATGATTTTGAAAAATCAGAAAATTGATTGCTAATACTCACCCCACCCAAGAGGTATTTATGTTCTGGATATCTTAATGTGGTATGAATAATTCCTCGCCAAAGCAAAAACAGTGGCATTGGTTTTTGTTGATATTCCTTGATAATGAAGGCTCTACCCATTTCAATCGACTGACTCATCATTTCTTTCATCTCGAGTTCAAAGCCAAAAAGTGTGTTTAAATAAAAGCCTTCTATTCCATATTTTGGATATATTTCGCTACCCAATCCCATTCGGTATGCTCCTGCAATACATTGATGGTCTTCATCCCACAAAAACATATGATGGTAGTATTTATCATAATCATCTATATCTATTGATTTGTTTGTGCCTTCGCCTACTTCTCGAAAAGTAATTTCTCGCAGTCGTCCAATTTCGTGTAAAATATTTGGAATTTTATTGGCGGCGGCAAAAAAAACTTCATAATTTTTGCTTTGCAACAACCTACAATCTGCCTTGCGAAGGGCAGCTACCTCAACAATCATTTTCTCTTGGTTTGCTGGTGTTACAATGGTTTTTGGGCTTTTCGGAAAACTCAAATTTTGTGCCGAAAGTAATTTATTTCCTTTCTCAAAAGGATTTGCCAACATATAAGTTTTTTTTCTCAAAAACTCTGAAAAATCTTCAATCGTTTGATATTCATTCTGTTCAGCAACCGATATGGCCTTTCCGATACGAACTTTGATAACTCTGTCTTTTTGTGAAAAAACTTCGGAGGGTAATTTTGCGGTTCGTAAAGTGCCGTTTAACTTTGATAAAAAATAAAACAATCTGCTGTTTTTTGCATGAAAATATATCGGAACCACAGGAACTTGTGCCTTACGGATAACTTTTATTGCCCCTTCTTCCCAAGGTTTATCAACCATCAGTTTTCCATCTTTATAGCTAGAAACTTCGCCCGCAGGAAAAATCCCTAACGGTTTGCCATCACTCAAATGTCTTAAGGTTTCTTTAATTCCAACCACACTTGATTTAGTATCTTTGTGGTTTTCAAAAGGATTTACTGGCATTATATATTGCTTCATCGGCTCGACTCTATGCAATAAAAAATTGGCTATAATTTTAAAGTTCGGTTCTTTTTCGAGCATCAATTTAAGCAATAACATCCCATCAACACCTCCTAATGGGTGGTTTGAAATAGTGATGTAAGCACCATTTTTTGGAAGTCTTTTAAAATCCTCTTCGGGAATCTCAAATTTTATTTTTAAATCGTCTAAAATTCCATTCAAAAAATTAACTCCTTTTAAATGTTTGTTCCGATTATACATTTTATTAAGTCTCGAAATTTTAAGGATTTTCATAAGCAACCAGCCCAGAAAAGTTCCGAAAATTCCATATTTATCGGTATTTATTGCTTTTGAGACCTCCTTTGCTGTTACTAAACTCATAGTGTAAAATTTTATGTAAGCCACAAATATAATAAAATTTTATAAATTTCAAAATCATTATTCCTAACTTCTTAAAAACCATCGTTAGTAATATTATTTTCTAATATAATAATTTTTTAAAACACATTATTATATCTTAAAAACATATTATTATATCTTAAAAACATATTGTTGTATCTTAAAAACATATTGTTGTGTATTAAAAACATATTGTTATGTATTAAAAACATATTGTTATGTATTAAAAACATATTGTTATATATTAATAATACATTATTATATATTAATAATACATTATTATATATTAAAAGTATATTAATTGAATATTTGAATTGTTATCAAAAAAAGACAACAATTTTTATTGCGTAATCTGGGTTAAAGTTCTTATTAAAATAACAGTAATATATCAGTAAATTAAAAAAATATAAACTTTTAAAGATAAGACATATAGTCTATTCTCTTTCATCTATTCTCTTTCATCTATTCTCTTTCATCTATTCTCTTTCATCTATTCTCTTTAATCTATTCTCTTTCATCTATTCTCTTTCATCTATTCTCTTT
>DYPB01000351.1 GCA_020720185.1 Flavobacterium psychrophilum
AGTTTTTTTGAGCTATTTTAATTTACAAGTTGCTCCAAGTCATACGAAATTGAGTGAGAAGGAGCAGAGTAAATTCTCCCGTTAAGTTTTGCAATTCCAACTTTTAGATTTCTGTTTGATTTTACAATTCAATAGTTTCAATTTTCAGATTCCAATTCTATAATTCAATTTTAAAAATTCCGATTGAGTCGAGTTGATTTTTGATTTTTGCATTCAAAATTTAGATTGGCAATAATCGGAGGAAATTCCACCGGAATTTTCTGCAATTATTGCCACTAACGTCCAGCAGCTTGCGGAAGTTGGGGATTTGATTAGCCCGAACTTTCAGTAAATCACTGACCACAAAAGTACAAAACAATGTGTAAAGTCAAGACCAAAACCCCAATTTTTGCAAACCGCTGTTGTGCGTTCGGCAAAATATTTACTATACTTTTTCAGTAATTTTAGGTTTTCTTTGGGTTGGTTTTTGAGTTACCAATTTTTTATTTTCCTCTTTTTTGGATTTTATATATTCGCTAATTTCTTTACGTTCCAAATCTGTTAATGGTTCGCTCTGAATTATAAAATCAACTCCGATTGGTTCTTTAATAAATCCCATAACTTTAATTTTTAAAATATTTTTCTACTAAAAATTTTGCTGATTGAGTTTCAATAATCATTCTTTGATTTTTGAAATGATATGCTCCCAAAGTTTTTTCATAATGTTCAATAAGTTTAGTTTTTGCAGTAAAACCTACAAAACCGTCAAATCCTTTTTGGAATGAAAGTTTACAAGCATAAGCAACTAAGTTTCCCGCAACTCCTTCATAAACTTTATTCTTGCCAATATTGAAAGGTGAACTTTCTAGCAAATCCATATAAACGTGGTCAAATTCTATCGTCAAACTTAATAATCCTTGAATAATCGAAGGATTTCCTTCTATTGTTAACTTATAAACTTCTTTTTTTAAATCGTCAAATTCAGTTTTCCAATTAAAATTCCAACCAATTTTCTTCGTTACATTTTCAAATCTGCTTTTGTAAGTAAAGAAATTTCGGTTTGAAAACTATCGCCAGAAGTTGTATTCAAAATTGAGTTTGTCAATCTATCAATGATAAAATCTTGCTCTATAATATTCTTTTTTTCCATAATTCAAATTTACAAATTTTCATTTGATTATGAATTAATTTTCAGTAATTTTTTAAGTTACGATCTTTTTGTTGCTGTCGCACAACGCTTTGCAGCTTGGCGATGTGGCGGACATTATAGCCCTAAACATGACAAA
>DYPB01000352.1 GCA_020720185.1 Flavobacterium psychrophilum
TAAAAAGATAGATATACTTCTTCCAACAGCACCTATAATCCATTGCGGGTAAGTGCGTTATTCAAAGTTTTGTGTATATTTGCAATGGTAGTTTATAAACCAAAAGTAAGTGAATTTTTTCTCGACACCGCTCATACACAAAGCGTTAGCAGAAATTTTAGAAAAAATGATAAAATGAAAAATTTAATAATTAGAATATTGTTTATTTTTGTAGTATTAAGTTCTTGTACAAAGGATGATGATGTTAATATTGAACCTATTAAAGATTCAGAAATTCATCCACAATTACGAAATTTAAAAAAGCCAAATGTAGTATTAAATACTATTGAAAAAGGTTTGTTTAATTCGTTTGCTATGAATTCAATATTTTTTAATAATTATAATAGCACACCACGTCAATGGAATTTTGAAACATTTTCAAACACAAACAGAATTCATAAAATTATTACATCCAATCCAAATTATTTATGTGCTATAAGTACTGATACGTTTTATTATGAAAATGATTTAATTTCAAAAATTATAAGTATTGAAAATAATGTTTGTTTAGAATATAACATAAAACGAGAATTCACATACAATTATGATCAAAATGTTTTGATATCAATTTTTGCAAAATATTATTATTCCGATGCGACAAGCACAAATGTATTAACTCAAATAGGTGAAAATCATTTTTCGTATAATAGCAATGGAACAATCGCTGAAATATATTCTGACATTAGACCTGGAAGTGATCCAATTATAAATGGTTATCAGAAAAAAACATTTACCTATGACGTAAATAACAATGTTATAGAGGTAAAACAAGAAGATTATTATTCAAATACTTATGACCAAAAATTTATATTTGAATATGACGATAATATAAATCCCTTGAAAGGTATTTATATATTTAGTAGTGTTTTGGGCGGTATGCCAAATTATGGGTTCGAAAGTGGTTTAGGTCCAATTTTTTTATCTAATAATTGTATTAAATCTGTTCGTTCTGAATATTTAAATCATCAAAACAATTTTAATAATACAAAGTATTTCTCAACTACAACTTCAGGACAAACAATAAGTAATTTCGGTAGTGTAATGAACTACCAATATTGGTTCAGAAATTATATTAACTAAAAAACTTCTGCCAACCTCCAAGGCTTCTTTGGGTGCGTAGCACCAACAATGAAGCTAGTGTTGAACACTTCGGCTACGCTCAGTGCATCGCACTTCGGCTAAGGAATTGTAAAGAAATAAAGTATACAGAATTGGCGTAGTAATT
>DYPB01000353.1 GCA_020720185.1 Flavobacterium psychrophilum
TTAATGATTTTGATGGAAAAACTCAGAATTTCTGACTTGTTTGAAAAAATAATGCCACAGCATGTATCTATAATTAAATTACTTATCATAGGAAAAATTGTTACACGAGGCAGCAAATTAAGTATTTTTAATTGGATACAAAGAAATCAAGAAATTGCAGAAATGTTAGGTCTTGATTTAAAATCACTTAAACTCGAAGAAATCTACCATAGTTTAGCCTTATTGCCTCAATATCAACAAAAAATAGATAAAAAATGGGCTGTTTACCACAAAACTTCTGAAAAACAAGTATTTCTGTATGATATAACAAGTAGTTATTTTGAAGGAGTAAAAAATGTTTTGGCTGAATTTGGATACAATCGTGATAACAAGAAAGGTAAAATGCAGATAAACATTGGTTTAATTACCGATGCAAATGGATTTCCTCTGAAAATTGAAGTATTTAACGGAAATATAAATGATTATAAAACAGTAGCTTCGCAATTACAAGTTTTAAAATCAGATTTTAACGCTCAACAACTTATATTTGTGGGCGATAGAGGTATGAAAATAAAATACAACCTCGACAAAATGGAAGAATGTGAGAAACAAGGGATTGATTACATAACAGGACTAACAAAAGACGAGATTAAAAATCTGATTAACAATGAAGTAATTCAATTAGATCTGTTTTCCGAACAATTAGCCGAAGTTATTGATGGAGACCAGAGATATGTTTTATCTGTAAATCCCGAATTAACAAGCCAAAGCAGAAAATTCAGAATGATAATGCGAGAAAAATTTGAAACTGAAATCATCAAAATACAAGCAAGCTATCAAAAAATGTCCGATAAATTTCAAACAAATAAAGAAAAAATAAAATCGGGAAGTAAGAATAAAAAATTGGTAGTTCAATTCACAGAAAAACAAATAGATAGTTATAAAAAAAGGACTTTTGAAATATTAAAAAAATATCAGGTTAATTCATTTTACACACTATCAATAGATTATCAGCAATTTAAAATAGACTTTGATTTAGTTAAATACAATAACGACAGTAAATTAGATGGTCTATATGTGATTACAACTACAGTAAAATCGGATAAAATGACCAAAGAAGTTGTAAAAGAACATTATAAAAAATTACAAAATGTTGAACATGCTTTCAGAGATATGAAAACCTGCTGTTTAGATGTCAGACCGATTTTTCATGTCAACGAAGCCACAACCAGAGGACATATTTTAATCACAATGTTTTCTTATTCAATCATTCATCAATTAGAA
>DYPB01000012.1:0-22772 GCA_020720185.1 Flavobacterium psychrophilum
TTAAGACTTCGCAGAGGTGGAATTTTATAACTAAAAAAAAGAACCGCCTTTTGAGCGATTCTTTTCTATTATATTTTATAAATGATATAATTTTAATACAACCACTTTTATTAATTCTTTTTGATAAAAGTGGTTATAATATTTTTATTAGAATATGTATCTAACTCCAAATTGTGCTTGCCATCTTGAATTTAAACTTGAATCGTAAGAAAAAGTTTTGTTTTGAGTACCTGTGTAAGTATATGTAGGAACTCCACCTGTAACACTAACTCCTATTGGTTGAACCGAAATAGGTGATTGTACTAATCCCCAATCAGAGTTCAAGAAGTTGCCAAAGTTTAAAATATCTATACTTAATTGAATAGTATTTTTCTTTTTTGAAGTTACATTAAAGTTATAGTCTTGTATGATTTTAACATCCAATTTTGATCTCCATGGTGCTAATGCTCCATATCTTTCAGCATATCCACCTCTTCTATTATTCAAATATTCGTCTTGTTCGATAAATTTATCATATGCGTCTCTTTGTGGTTGTCCGCCTGAAAAGTTCATGGTTTGTATTTGTGCTTTTGTTGGAATAAAAATTAAGTCATTCACACCAGAACCGTCGTTGTTGATATCGCCACCATAAGTATAACTGTATCTTCCTCCTCTTGCATATTCTCCGAATGCTGATATTGTTGTTGCCCAAGTATCCGAATTTCCGTATTTGAATTTTTTAGAGAAAACTCCTATAAATCTATTAGCATCTCCATATTTTGAATTAGATACAACCGCATTGTTAGCATTACCTAAAACTGGATTGAATGCAAAAGCATCACCTGCTATTTCTGCTTCAATTGAATTGATATCTTTTGATGTTAGATAATTATAGGCAAAACTAGCATAAAGTCCGTTCTTGAAGTTTTTTTGTAATTTAAGAGTTGAGTTTAATGAATAACCCCCGTTGGCATTTGTCATTACATAAGCATTTCTTAATTTATCGCTATTGTTGTAAATTTGTCTATTATCTACTCCTGATAATATTCCTGTTGGGTCTTTTAGCCCCCAGTTTTGAACATGAATTCCATTCATATCGTTATTAAACGATACATCTATTGTCATAATGATATCGTTAGCAAATTTTTTATCAAAACCTAAACTAGTTCTAAAAACTTGTGGCCATTTGAAGTTTGGATCCATAATTTGGAAGAACACATCGTCAGCACCAGACACTTGATTTCCTAACCATACGAAAGGTAATTTGCCTGTAAAGACACCTAATCCTCCACGAAATTGATTTTTCTTATCATCATTAATATCCCAGTTGAAACCTACTCTTGGCGAAACTAAAACTGCATTTGATGGCAATTGAGTTGAAACTAATTTTTGTGATTGTTTAGTGTTTGGATTAAAGAAGTTATAATTCTCATCTCTGCTAAAAAATGGATTGCTTGCTTTTGAAATATCAACGAATTTTTTAATCAAATCTTCAGTATCAAAATATAAAGGTTTGTCAAAACGGATTCCATAAGTAAATTTGAAATTGTTTGTCATACTCCACTCATCTTGAACATATACTGCGGCTTGACCTACATTTAATTCTGCTAATTTCCATCCACCGATATTACCTACTCCTGCAGCGTTTAAGTTAGCATTTGCGGTTTGAGCATAAGCTAAATTTTGTTTAATTATACTAGTTGTAAATGGTTTTGCAGCATCGGCTAAGAAATCATTAACTGAAAAATATGGAGAGAAAAATGTTCCTGCATAACCATTTGGATTTCCAAAATTGTCATAAGAAGCCAAGTTAAATGAGTTTTTAAATTCAAATTTTTCAAAAGATATTCCAAAAGTTAAAGTATGATTACCAACATTGTAATTCAAATTATCTGTAAACTGGAACACTTTTTGATCAAGAGTGTTATGAATAGAAAACGGTTCGTGTCCTGCAATAATGTAGTTTGATCCCGCACCGTTTTTAATATTGATAACTGGTGCTGGAGTAGAGAATGGGTTTCTGAAATCGTCAAAAATAGTAGCACCTATTTGTAATTTGTTAGATACGGATTCACTAAATTTTGAATTCCACTCTAACAAGTCAGAGATTAATTTGTTGTTAATCTGATAACCTGATTTTTCAAATTGCAAAATAGAAGCATTAGGTCCTCTAAAACCAATAGCTGTTGGGTGTGCGTTTTTATCTTTTGACGCATCTAAAAAATTAACTACATAAGAAAGTTTATTGTTGTCATTGATATTCCAATCTAATTTTAAGATACCTTTAGTAGAGTTAGAATTATGAGTATATCCTTGATACGCACCTGTGTTGTAGCCTAATCCTGCTAAAGCAGTAGAAACAGCAATCAAATCGCTTTCCAAAACTATTGATTCGTTAATTCCAGTAACCCCATCACCGTTATTAGCAACATAATTAGAACCTAAATCAGTTCTTTTTTCAACCTCAAAATTTGCAAAAAAGAATAATTTGTTTTTAATAATGCTTCCACCAATACTTAATCCTGCTTGTGTTTGTTGTAATGAGGGTACAAATATTTTCTCTCCTTTTATTTTGTTTCCTGTCAAATCCTGATTTCTGTAATATGTGTATGCAGTTGCGGTTAAATTATTAGTTCCAGATTTTGTTACTGCATTTACCGACGCTCCTGTAAATCCTGACAAAGTTACATCATAAGGAGCACCTGCCACCTGTATTTGTTCAATTGCATCAAGCGAGATGGGCTGAGAGTCTGTTTGTCCGCCTGGTGTAGCTGCATCTAATCCAAAAGGATTGTTAAACACAGAACCGTTTAATGAATAATTATTTAATTTATCACTTCTACCTGCAAAAGATCCACCGCTTGCCGATGGTTCTAATCTTGTAAAATCTTGTGCAGATCTTGATATTGATGGAAGTGTAGTTAATTCTCTTCGTCCTACGGTAGTTTGTGCTCCGGTTTTTCCACTGTCAAATACTTTGTTTTTGCCAGTTGCAACTACTACATCTTTTAATTCGACATTTCCTTCTTGTAGTTTTACATCAAGTGCAAAAGATTTACCAAGTTCTAAAAAAATATCATCAATAATTTCGCTTTGAAATCCAATTGATGATACTGTAACTTTGTAAGACCCGCCTACTCTCATATTCAAAATATTGAATCGACCGTCGGCATTTGTTGTGGCACTGTATTTAGTACCTGTACTCGTTTGTATGGCATTTATGTTTGCCCCTACAATTGGTCCGTTGTTTGAACCCCTCACAATTCCTTTTAAACTGGATGTTGTGGTTTGTGCTTGGCTTAGTTGCATAGCAAAAAGCAGCAATAAAAAGAAAAATTTCTTCATTGTTTGTTGTTTTTATTTTAATAAATAGTTAAGAAATGGTTTGCTTTAAACCGTTGCAAAAGTAGAAAAAAAGAAATGTTATTAAAAATTCATATGTTATCAAATTGTTAATAAATTGTTAAGAAATTTAATGTATGAGTGAAAAATTCTGTTTTTATAATATATACTATATCAAATGGTTTGAGATAAATTACAGGAATAAAGCAAGGTAACAAAAAAGGTTGTCTAAAAATTTTAGACAACCTTTTTTTTGGAATATAAAATCTATTAAGCCTCTCTCGGAGGTCTTGGTAATAATGCTTTTTTAGAGACTTTTTCTTTACGGGTTTTTGGATCTAAACCAAAATATTTAACCATAAATACATCTCCCATATTTACTACATCTGATACATTTTCGGTGCGTTCCCAAGCTAATTCTGAAACATGTAATAAGACTTCGTTTCCTGGAGCTTCGGTATATTCAACCACTGCACCAAAATCTAACATTTTGATTACTTTTACCTCATAGTCATTACCCACAACAGGTTTAAAAATAATTGAGTCAATTTTAGCTAACACTGCTGCAATTCCCGCAGGATCTGTTCCTAAAATTTCTACGATTCCCATTTCGTTTTCTTCGTTGATAACAATAGTTGTACCAGTAGCTTTTTGCAACTCTTGAATTACTTTTCCACCAGGTCCAATTAATGCACCAATGTAATTTCCAGGGATGGTTCTCATGATAATTTTAGGTGCATACGCCTTAACATCTGCTTTTGGAACGGCTAAAGTATCTGTTAATTTTCCTAAAATATGTAATCTTCCATCACGGGCTTGAGCCAAGGCTTTTTCCATAATTTCGTATTTCAATCCGTCAATTTTAATATCCATTTGACAAGCTGTAATTCCTTCAGAAGTTCCTGTAACTTTAAAATCCATATCGCCTAAATGATCTTCATCGCCTAAAATATCAGACAAAACGGCAAATCTATCCCCATCGGTAACTAGTCCCATAGCAATTCCAGAAACTGGTCTAATCATTTGAACACCAGCATCCATCAACGATAAAGTTCCAGCACAAACTGTTGCCATTGATGACGATCCGTTTGATTCTAAAACTTCTGAAACTACTCTAATGGTATAAGGACAATCGGCTGGAATCATATTTTTTAAGGCTCTTTGTGCTAAATTTCCGTGACCAACCTCACGACGAGAAGTTCCTCTTAATGGTTTTGCTTCTCCTGTTGAAAATGGTGGAAAATTATAGTGTAAGTAGAATTTTTCTTCGCCTTGTTCGCTTGGTGAGTCAATTTGGTTTGATTCTCTTGAAGTTCCCAAAGTGGCTGTTGCCAATGCTTGAGTTTCACCTCTTGTAAATAATGCCGATCCGTGAACTGATGGTAAATAATCTACTTCGCACCAAATTGGTCTAATTTCATCCATTTTTCTTCCATCTAAACGAATACCTAAATCCAACATTACATTTCTAACGGCTTCTTTATTAGTTTTATAAAAATATTTAGATACTAAATCTCCGTTTTCTTTTAATTCTTCTTCGGTAAATAAAGCTTTTACTTCTTCTTTAATTGCAGCAAATGCGGTACTTCGTTCGTGTTTTGCAGAACCAACTTTTGCTACTTCATAAATCTTATCATATGCTGCTGCTTTTACTTTTGCATAAATTGCATCGTCATTTTTCTCGTTTTCGTATGTGCGAACAGTTTTCTTTCCAAAAGCTACAGCTAATCTTTCTTGTGCAGCAATTTGTACTTTAATATGTTCGTGAGCAAATTTTATAGCTTCAACCATATCAGCTTCAGAAATTTCTTTCATTTCGCCCTCTACCATTGCGATAGAGTCGGTTGATGCACCAATCATCATATCAATGTCTGATAATTCTAATTGAGCACGAGAAGGATTGATGATAAATTTACCATCAATTCGACCTACACGAGCTTCAGAAATTAAAGTTGCAAACGGTATGTCGGACAAGGCAAGTGCTGCCGAAGCGGCTAATCCTGCCAAAGCATCTGGCATAACTTCATCATCATGACTCATTAATTGAATCATAACTTGTGTTTCAGCGTGATAATCGTCTGGAAATAATGGTCGCAAAACTCTATCGACTAATCTCATAGTTAAGACTTCATTATCACTTGGACGAGCTTCTCTTTTGAAAAATCCACCAGGAAATCTTCCTGCTGCTGCGAATTTCTCACGATAATCTACCGTTAATGGTAAAAAATCTACTGGACTTGCTTGTTTTGCTGATACTACGGTACCTAACAACATACTTTTGCCCATTCTTACTACTACAGAACCGTCAGCTTGTTTTGCCAATCGTCCTGTTTCGATGGTGATAATTCTTCCATCACCTAAATCGATTTTTTCTACAAATAATTGTGGAATCATAATTTTTTTAATAAAAAGTTAAACATTGGTTGTGTTGTTGTTTGTGTAGTTGATGATAATCCAATGAAAAACAATACTTTTTTTAACTCCTAATCCACCAATAGATTAATCAAAAAAGGAGGCACTTTCGCACCTCCTTTTGTATTGATTATTATTTTCTAATACCCAATTCTTTAATAATTTCACGGTAACGATTAATCTCTGTTTTCTTTAAATAATCTAACAAAGATCTTCTTTTACCTACTAATAATACTAATGAACGCTCTGTGTTATAATCATGACGATTTTTTTTCAAGTGTTCTGTTAAATGTGTGATTCTGTAAGTAAAAAGTGCAATTTGACTTTCGGCTTTACCTGTGTTTGTTTTTTCTCCGTGTTTTGCGAAGATTTCTTCTTTAATTTCTTTAGTTAAATACATTCCAATATTTATTAATGATTTTTATGTATGAATTCCTGATTTTCAGGTTCGGTTGCAAAAGTAAAAAATTAATTTAGATTATGAATTATATTTTTCAGATTATTTGTATATATTTTGATTTTTGACTGTAAACGAAAAATTTTTGAACTTTTTTTAGATGCAGTTTTCTTGTTATACAATTAGAATTTTATCTTAAAACCTTGATTTATAAAATTTTTTAAAAATGTAATTTCTTGATTTTTAATTTTTTTGTGAGGAATAATTATATAATTCCCATAAAATTATGTGAACTTGATAAACCGTCAGCCGTATATAGAAAAAGAGGTTGTCCAATAATTTTAGGACGACCTCTTTTTAAATCGAAAATAGGTTGCTGTATTTTTACATCATTCCAGGCATTCCACCTCCCATATGCGGATGACCGCCTGCCGTTTCTTCTTTAATATCTATCAAAGCACATTCGGTTGTAAGAATCATTCCTGCTACGGATGCTGCATTTTCTAGTGCTACACGAGTTACTTTTTTAGGGTCGATAATTCCAGCTTTTAGCATGTCAACATACTCATCCGTTTTTGCGTTATAACCAAAATCGCCTTTTCCTTCAGAAACTTTTGCTACTACTACTGAACCTTCAAGACCAGCATTTTCAACAATAGTTCTTAATGGAGCTTCTACAGCTCTTGATATAATTTTGATACCCGTTGTTTCGTCAGGGTTTTCTGCTTTTAGCTTTTCTAAAACTACTTTTGCCCGCAATAGAGCTACGCCACCACCAGCAACTATACCTTCTTCAACGGCTGCTCTGGTTGCATGAAGTGCATCGTCGACACGGTCTTTTTTCTCTTTCATTTCTACTTCAGAAGCTGCACCAACATATAAAACAGCAACACCACCAGCTAATTTCGCTAATCGTTCTTGTAGTTTTTCTCGGTCATAATCAGAAGTTGTTGCTTCCATTTGACCTTTAATTTGATTGACTCTGTTTTTAATCATATCAGCTTTTCCTGCACCATTTACAATCGTTGTGTTGTCTTTGTCGATAGTAATTTTTTCGGCTGTTCCAAGCATTTCCAATGAAGCGTTTTCTAATGTGTAACCACTTTCTTCTGCAATTACAGTTCCACCAGTTAAGATAGCGATGTCTTCTAACATTGCTTTTCTTCTGTCGCCAAAACCTGGAGCTTTTACAGCAGCTATTTTTAACGCACCACGAAGTTTGTTTACTACTAAAGTTGATAATGCCTCGCCATCAACATCTTCTGCAATGATTAATAATGGTTTGCCCGATTGTGCTACTGGTTCTAATATTGGTAACAATTCTTTTAATGACGATACTTTTTTGTCGTACAATAAAATGTATGGGTTTTCTAATTCTGCTTCCATTTTTTCGGGATTGGTAACAAAATAAGGAGATAAATATCCTCTGTCGAATTGCATTCCTTCTACTACATCAACATAGGTTTCTGTTCCTTTTGCTTCTTCAACAGTAATTACACCTTCTTTTCCTACTTTTGCAAAGGCATTTGCAATTAATTCACCGATTACTTCATCGTTATTGGCAGAAATTGATGCAATTTGTTTGATTTTTTCAGAATCTGAACCGACAACTTTGGCTTGTTTGGTCAAATCAGCAACAATAGCTTCAACCGCTTTGTCAATACCTCTTTTTAAATCCATTGGATTAGCACCAGCTGCTACATTTTTTAACCCTTCTTTTACAATAGCTTGTGCCAAAACGGTTGCTGTTGTAGTTCCGTCTCCTGCCAAATCATTGGTTTTTGAGGCTACCTCTTTTACCATTTGTGCTCCCATATTTTCTAACGGGTCAGCTAATTCTATTTCCTTTGCAACGGTTACACCATCTTTGGTAACGGTTGGTCCGCCAAATGATTTTCCGATAATTACATTTCTACCTTTTGGTCCAAGGGTTACTTTTACGGCGTTTGCCAAAGCATCAACTCCTCTTTTTAACCCATCACGGGCTTCTATATCAAATTTTATGTCTTTTGCCATTTTTATTAAGTTTTAGGCAGTAGGCTTTAGGCTTTAAGCCTTCCTAACTGCATGTTAATTTTATGTTTATTTAAATTTATCTAACTAATTTACGATTCACAAAACCTAATACTTATTGCTTAAAGCTTTCTGCTAACACAGTTTTTAGTTTGTAAATTTTACTTTTTATTGTATTTATTTCTTTTTCTAAAGTTTCAAATTTCTCTATATTAATGTAATTCAAATCTTTAGAAAGTATTAACAAATATTCTGTTTCGCTTGTCGAACCCAATGCTATATTGAGAAATTGGTTGAACTCTCTATCAGAATTTCTGCCACAACCCTCACTAATATTTGTTGGGATTGAAGTGCTTGATCTGCGAATTTGGCTGGTTAATCCATATAATTCCTCCTTTGGAAAATTAGAAGTTGTTTTATAAATTTCTAATGTTAAAGAATGACTTAATTGCCATACTTCATACTTTTTAAAATTTCTCATATTGTCTGCTTTAAGCGTTAGGCTGTAAGTTTTTCCTACTGAAAATTATTTATCTACCTTACGGAAATTAAAGCTTATTACCTATTGCTTATTGCCTATAGCTTAAAGCTAAATAATTGCCAAAATATCATCTTCTCTCATAATCAAATAATCTTTTCCGTCAAGTTTCAATTCAGTTCCAGCATATTTTCCGTATAATACGGTATCGCCAATTTTTACGGTCATATTGTGGTCTTTTTTTCCGTTTCCAACAGCAACTACTGTTCCTTTTTGTGGTTTTTCTTTTGCGGTGTCAGGAATAAAAATACCTGATGCTGTCTGTGTTTCGGCCGCAGCAGGTTCTATTACTACTCGGTCTGATAATGGTTTAATGTTTAGACTCATAATTATTATCTGTTTAAGATTGTTTGAAATATGGAATTCTCGAGTTATCCAAAATAGTATATTCAGAAATTGTGCCAATATTTTAAAACTGACAAAATTTCATAAAAAAATGCCAGCAATTGACAAGTTGGCATTTTTTATTGTGTAATAACATTTATTTTGTAGCAGGTACTGGTGTTGCGGCAGGTACTGTTGCAGCAGGGGTTGGAGCTACTGTTTTTTCGGTTTCGTCAATAATTGATGCTTTTTCGTTGCCAATAAAACTCAAACTTGATAATAATATTAAAACCAATAAAAGGGCACCTAATGTCCAAGTTGATTTGTCAAGAAAATCGGTAGTTTTTTGTACCCCACCCATCATTTGAGAACCTCCAAGGTTTGATGCTAATCCACCACCTTTTGGATTTTGAACCATTATAACTACTATTAATAGAAAACAAACTGCTGCTATTAAAATTAAAAAAACTGTAAACATAACTCTTGTATTAATTAATTATTTTTCTGTAAATTTTGAATATCCGAAATTCGGTTTGCAAAGAAACTACTTTTTTCTGGATATTTCAAAATTAAAATTTGATATGCTTGAATTGCTTTATCGTATTTTTTTTGTTCCAGATAAACTTTTGCTAAAGTTTCGGTCATTAAATAGGATTGACTCTCTATTTTTGGTTCAAAAACCTTTGTGTTTGTTGTGGTTTTATCTATTTGTGGAATCTTAGGATTGGTTTCTATAAATTTATCTATCAATTCTAATTTTTTCTTTTTAGTATCATCAATTTCAATATTATTTGTAGGCAGATTGATATTTTTTTCTCTTACAATAGGTTGAATTTTAGCTAATTGTAACCATTCGTTAAACGAGTATTTCTCGTCTTTATTAAATTCTAATGGTTTTCCAATGTCTAATTTCTGCTTCAAAATATCATTTTCGGTTAATTCTTTTTTGGTACTTTCAGATTGGTTGATGGTTGTAAGTATCGAATGCTTTAACGAACTTGTACCTTCTGGAATTTTTGACAATACAATTTCACTATCAATAACTTTAATTTCCATTAATTCAGCAAGTTTTTGTTCATACAATCCTTTCTGAATTGCGGTAAAACTCTCAGAAGTGATAAAATCAAAAAGGATGGTTCTATCAGTAGTATATGCAGCATTTACTTTTAACTCGTGATTGTATTTAAAACTGTTTTTGTTATACAATCCTTTTAAATATAAGCTTCGGGCAGATTGAAAATAGGGAAAATTATCCAATATTTTTTCAAGCGACAAATTATGTTTATCATTTATAATATCTGGTTTGTTTATTAGATGAGTATATTCTGTTAAGTTCAATGTTTTTTAATTTTATTTTTATGGTTTTTTTTTGATGTAAAATTAAGTATTTTTTATGCAAAAAAAATATTTGTCGAAAAAAAAATTAGAAAAAAAACAATTTTTGGAACTGTAATAAATTCTAAAATTTTGTTAAATTATATACAAATATTAGACTATCGATAAAAAAAACTTATTTTTGTCGTTACAAATTTTGATATTTATCTACTAAATATCTACTAAAAACAAAATTTTAATTATTAATCTTTATGAAAAAATCACTAATGGCTTTAAGTGCAACTATTATGCTTGGAGGAGTGGCATCTGGACAAAAAGTGTCTTTTGAGGAGTACAATCTTGACAATGGTTTGCATGTAATTTTGCACAATGACAATTCGGCTCCAGTAGTCATCACATCGGTAATGTATCATGTAGGTGCAAAAGACGAAACTCCAGATCGCACGGGATTTGCACATTTTTTTGAACATTTATTATTTGAAGGTACCGCTAATATAAAAAGAGGAGAATGGTTTAAAATTGTTACTGCAAATGGCGGCACAAATAATGCAAACACTACTGAAGACAGAACTTATTATTACGAAGTATTTCCGTCAAATAATTTAGAATTAGGTTTATGGATGGAATCCGAAAGAATGATGCATCCTGTTATTAACGAAATTGGTGTAAAAACTCAAAACGAAGTAGTTAAAGAGGAAAAAAGATTAAGAGTTGATAATCAGCCTTATGGAAGCTTAATTGCACAGGTTAAGAAAAATTTATTTGTAAAACATCCTTACCGATGGGTAACTATTGGCGATATGGCACATCTTGATGCTGCAAAATTAGAAGAATTTCAGGCATTTAACAAAAAATTCTATATTCCAAACAATGCCGTTCTTGTGGTTGCAGGTGATTTAGGAGATGTTTCAAAAACTAAAGATTGGGTTCAAAAATATTTTGGAGCCATACCAAAAGGAACAGATATTGTAAGACAATCATTTGTAGAAACACCTATAACAGTTACTAAAAAAGCTACTTACGAAGATTCAAATATTCAAATTCCGATGATTGTTTTAGCATACAGAACACCATCGATGAAAACTCGTGAGGCTAGAATTTTAGATATGGTTTCAACTATTTTAAGCGATGGAAAAAGTTCTCGATTGTATAAAAAAATTGTGGATGATAAAAAAATGGCTTTGCAAATAGGTGCTTTTAATTATAGTCAAGAAGATTATGGATCGTATATTTTATACGGTTTGCCACAAGGAGCAAATACTGCCGAAATGATTACTAAAGAAGTTGATGAGGAAATTGTAAAACTACAAACAGAATTATTATCGGATAAAGAGATGGAAAAATTGCGTAATAAATATGAAAACAACTATGTAAACGACAATTCAAACATTGAAGGAATAGCTCATAATCTTGCAAATTACTATCAATTATATGGCGATGTAAATTTAATTAATACAGAAATTGAGATGTACAGAAGCATTACCGCCAAAGAAATTCAGGATATTGCAAAAAAATATCTAAATCCAAATCAAAGATTGGTTTTAGATTATATTCCTGCCAAAGAAAAGCCGAAAACAGCAGTAACAAAAACAGCAGTACAAGATAAACCTAAAAACTAAAACAAACTGAATCATGAAAAAATCAATAATCATATTATCAAGCTTGTTTTTAACCACAATTATGCAAGCACAAGACAGAACCCAGCCCATAGCTGGACCAGCACCTACTATTAATATTAAAAAACCACAATTTTTTTCGTTGCCAAATGGTTTAAAAGTTTTAGTAGTCGAAAACCATAAATTACCTCGAGTTTCTTTTAATTTAAGTTTAGATAATTTACCTTATTTAGAAGCAGATAAAAAAGGAGTAGATGATTTAATGGGAGCATTAATAGGTAACGGGAGTGCGAAAATTACCAAAGACGCTTTTAACGAAGAAGTAGATTTTTTGGGTGCCGATTTGAATTTTTATTCATCAGGAGCATCAGGAAGTTGCTTGTCTAAATATTCTGGAAGAGTATTAGAATTATTAGCCGAAGGTGCTTTGAACCCTAACTTTACTCAAGAAGAATTTGATAAAGAGAAAGATAAAATAATTGAAGGATTAAAAGCCGATGAAAAAAGTGTAGCATCGACTGCTAATAGAGTTCAAAATGTTTTAGCTTTTGGAAAGAATCATCCAAACGGAGAGTTTTTAAGCGAAACAACTCTTAAAAATGTTACCCTAACAGATGTAATTGCAAATTATAGTACCCATTTTAATCCAAATAATGCTTATTTAGTAGTTATTGGCGATATAAAATATGAAGAAACTAAATTAGCCGTAGAAAAACTCTTTGGAAGTTGGGCAAAATCAACTACATCAATCAGTGAGTCATATCCTGACCCACGAAATGCTCAATATACACAAATTAACTTTGTAGATATGCCAAATGCAGTTCAATCAGAACTATCTTTACAAAACACAGTTAATTTGAAAATGGGCGACAAAGATTATTTTGCTGCAATTATTGCCAATCAAATACTTGGTGGCGATTTTAACAGCTATTTGAATATGAATTTAAGAGAAAAACACGCCTGGACTTATGGGGCTAGGAGTAGTATTGTAGGAAATAAATATGTAACCGTTTTTAAAGCAACAACCCAAATTAGAAACACCGTTACAGATAGTGCCGTGGTTGAAGCATTAAAAGAATTTAAAAAAATCCGTACAGAAAAAGTATCCGATGAGGTATTAGCAAATGTAAAAGCAGGTTATATTGGTAAATTTGTAATGCAAATAGAAAAACCACAAACTGTTGCAGGATATGCCCTGAAAGTTAAAACACAAGAACTTCCTGAAGATTTTTACGAAAATTATATCAAAAACATTAATGCCGTTACCGCTGAAGATGTTTTAGCAACAGCACAAAAATATTTCTTGGAAGACAATTTACGAATTGTAATCGTTGGAAAAGGTGTAGATGTTGTTCCTGCATTAGAAAAATTAAAAATACCAATGTTTTACTTTGATAAAAATGGTGTGAAAACTGAAAAACCTTTATTGCGAAAAGAAGCTCCAAAAGGAATGACAGTTAGAAAAGTTATGGATGCTTATATTGCCGCTGTTGGCGGAGTAATGCCTGTTCGAAACATCAAATCATTAGCAACAACTGCAACTGGCGATATTCAAGGAAATGCTATTGAGTTTAACACAAAATATGCAGCTGTTGGTTTAAAAATGGTTGTAGAAATGAAAGCAATGGGAATGACAATGATGAAACAAGTAATTAGCGACAAAACAGGATACCAAATGCAACAAGGACAAAAATCGGATATTGATGCAGTAAAATTAGCAGAAATAAAAGAAAGTGGTATGCCATATTGCGAGTTAAACTTGGCACGAAATTTAGCAGTAACCCTTGATGGAGTTGAGGCTTTTAACGGAACGGAATGTTATGCAATAAAAATAGGTAGCAACACTCTTTATTATGATATTGCAACAGGTTTAAAAACAGGGAAAACGACCACACAAGAAAAAGATGGTAAAAAAACATCACAAACAGTTATGTATGGTGATTATAAAGAAATTAGTAGCGTTAAATACCCTCATAAAATGACTATGCAAATGGGACCACAAGAAATAGAACTAAATATAACAGATATAAAAGTTAATGAGAGAATAGTTCCGAAAGATTTTGAATAATTTGGGTTAAATGATTTAGGTGTATTCTAAAAATAAGGGTTAATTCTTTTTTGAGGTATTATGAAACCTCTGTGTCCTCGGCGTCTTTGCAGTGCATTTCTAACCGCAAAGTCGCAAAGGTCGCAAAAACAAGATTTAGACAAATTTTTCTTAAAATTCAATTAATTTATCTAATCTTACTATTAGTTTTCGAGATGTACCAAAAAAATATTTTGGAGTAAATATTGGATCATTTTTATTTATGAATAAACAAAATATAAGACAGAAATATAAAACTCTACGAAGTCAGTTTTGTGCCGAAGAGATAGATGAAAAGAGTTTGGCTATCGCTAATAATCTTCTGAAAATAGATATTTGGAATCGCAATTATTTTCATGTTTTTTTGCCAATAACTGAACAAAATGAAGTAAATACGGAACATATTTTAAATGTTTTACAAGGAAAAGATAAAGAAATAATTATCTCTAAATCAAATTTTAAAAACATAGAGATGACACATTTTTTATTGACCGAGAATACTAAAATTGTTAAAAATAACTATAACATTCCAGAACCATTAAGTGGAATAAATCTTCCTGATGATATTATTGAGGTGGTTTTTGTACCACTTTTAGCTTTTGATAAAATAGGAAATAGAGTAGGTTACGGCAAGGGTTTTTATGATAAATTTTTATCAAAATGCAAGCCCAGCACTCTAAAAATAGGGCTTTCTTTTTTTGAGGCAGAGCCACTAATTGAGGGTGTTTTTGATACCGATATCAAGCTAAATCATTGTATTACTCCAAATAAAATATATTGTTTTTAATCTTCTTTATGTACGGCAAATGAACTTTTATTAAAAACAATTAAAATTCCAATTCCTACTGAAATGGCAAAATCAGCAACATTAAAAATGGCATTAAAAAACCTAAAATGATTGCCCCCAATAAATGGTATCCAAGAAGGAAAATTGCCATCAAAAAGCGGAAAATAAAACATATCTACAACCCTGCCATAAAATAACTTACCATAAGGATTTGAAGAAAAAAGTGTAGCGGTTTTATCTATCGGACTATCAAAAATAATACCATAAAAAACCGAATCAATTATGTTTCCGATAGCCCCCGCTAAAATTAATGAAATGGCTAAAATTAGTGGTTTTGATGCGTTTTTCTTTACAGAATCATACAACCAATAGATAATTGCAGGTACTACTAATAATCTAAACACTGTTAGAAAAAGTTTGCCATATTGACCTGGTATTTCGGTTCCCCAAGCCATTCCTTCGTTTTCTATAAAATGTAATCTACACCAATCTGTAACTACAAATTCTCCTGCATCACCATATAAAAAATGGGTTTTTATATATATTTTTACAATTTGGTCTATTGATATTACCAAAAACACTAATAAATAAGCTCGTTTTAATGACATTTTTTAAAAATTTATGTGCAAATGTAACAAACATTTATCAACAAGGCAAAAACAGAACCAAAAAGGCGTGTTTAAAATTGAATAATATATTATATTTGCAACTTATTTTCATCCAAAATGAACACAGACAAAATTAGAAATTCATTAAATCTTTTTTTTGAAAAAAAATTCCACGATTTAGGATATATGCCACGATGGACTATTTTTTTAATAGATTTATTCATCGTTTTATTTTCGTGTTTATTAACCGCAATGTTGTTATATAGTTTTAACTCACACTATTACAACAGCCTGAATGTGTTTCTAATTAATACTGCCATCGTTTTTGTAAATGGTTTTTTCTTCTATTTGTATCAAACTTATTCAGGAATAATTAGACACTCAACCTTTATCGATGGGCTAAAATTATTATTATCAACCTTTTCAGGATTCATTTTATTAGCAATTTTAAATTATAGTTGGGCTTTTTGGAACGATGGAAAAAAGATTTATATAACTTCTGGATTATTTATTGTACACGCTTTTATCTTTATTTTTTTGTTTTTATTTAGAATAACAATAAAAAGCATCTTTGAAAAATTTATTAATATAGAAGACAAAAAAAACCTCACAAAAGTGGTTATTTATGGTGCTGATATTAATGCCATTTCAGTAGCTAATGCCATTAATACCGAATCTCCAGGCCGATTTAGACCAGTTGCTTTTATTGATAAGAATGATAAAGTAAAAGGATCAAAAAGTATTTTGAATTTACCGATTGTTAATCAAAACAGAAAAATTCATATTATTTTAAGATATTTAAAAACCAGCACCCTAATTATTGCCGATAAAAGTCTGACAAATACAGAAACTATTGCCATTGTTGAAGAATGTTTAGAAAATGATATTAAAGTTTTTGCCGTTCCAACGATTACAAACTGGGAAGATTATCAAGAAATTACTTCAAAAATGAAGAAATTCGAGATAGAAGATTTACTCGACAGAAAACCAATAGTTTTGGACAACAAATCAATATCCGAAAGTTTAGACAATAAAACTATATTAGTTACAGGAGCCGCAGGGTCTATTGGTAGTGAAATTGTAAGACAAGTTATAAATTTTGATCCCTCAAAAATAATAATTTTAGATCAGGCAGAAACCGCCTTAAATAGCTTGAAAATAGAATTAGAAAGATTAAACAAGAACATAACAATAATAACAGTTCTTGACAATATTGTTGATAAAAATAATATAGAAACCGTTTTTGAAACACACAAACCAAATGTTGTTTATCATGCCGCAGCCTATAAACATGTTCCAATAATTGAAGGAAATCCCTCGCAAGCTATTTATACAAATATATTTGGCACAAAAAACATTGCCGATTTATCAGAAAAATATGAAGTAGAACGATTTGTAATGATTTCTACCGATAAAGCAGTAAACCCAAGCAGTGTGATGGGTGCCAGCAAACGAATTGCAGAAATGTATATTCAATCTAAAAATATTTATAATAAAAAAGATAATCCTACTAAAAACACAAAATTCATAACCACAAGATTTGGAAATGTATTAGGATCTAACGGCTCTGTTGTTCCATTATTTACAAAACAAATACAAGAAGGCGGTCCAATAACAATTACACATCCAGATATTATTAGATATTTCATGACCATTCCAGAAGCTTGTCAGTTAGTTTTAGAGGCTTCTGCGATGGGAAATGGCGGAGAAATTTTTATATTTGATATGGGCAAACCTGTAAAAATTATAGATTTAGCAAAAAAAATGATTCGATTGGCAGGCTTTATTCCAGATGATCACATTAAAATTAAAATCATAGGACTGCGTCCAGGCGAAAAATTATACGAAGAATTATTGAACGATGGAGCAAAAAACCTTGCAACCCATCATGAAAAAATAACCATTGCAAAAGAAAAATGTGATGATTTTGAAACCATAAATAAAAGCATAGAGGAATTAATTGAAACCTCAAAATCAAAAAATATTGACCATGTAGTTTTATCAATGAAAAGATTAGTACCCGAATATAAAAGTTTAAATTCGGTTTTTGAAACATTAGATTAGAAAATATGAAAAACCTGAAAATAAATATATTGTTTGCATTATTATTGATGCTAACCTCTTGTATATCAAAAAAAGAAATGATATACCTGCAAGATGTAAAACCAAGTAATCCAATAGTAACCAGTTACGAACCATTAATTCAGAAAGACGATGTTTTGTATATCAATGTTTCCTCCTTATCAGATGAAGCCGTAATGCCATTCAATTTAGATTCAAAAAACCAAACAAATACCTCAATATTAGAGAAACAAACCTATTTAGTTGATTTTGCTGGAAATATTGATTTTCCCGTTATTGGCACATTTAATGTTGGAAATAACACCGTAAACGATGTAAAGTTAAAATTAAAACAAAAACTTGCTGATTATGTTAGCGATGCCGTTGTAAATGTCAGAATAATGAACTTCAAAGTCTCTGTTTTAGGCGAAGTAAATAAACCCGGTGTTATTAATGTTTCTGGACAAAGAATCGCACTACTCGATGCACTTGCAATGGCAGGAGATTTAACACTTTATGGACGACGAAACAACATTTTAATTATTAGAGAATCAAAAGGTGTAAAAACAACAGCCAAAATAGATATTACAAATCCAGAATTTATCAATTCAGAGTTTTATTATTTAGATCAAAACGATATTATTTATGTAGAACCATTTAAGCGAAAACTTGATTCAACAGCCATTGGTTCAAATATAACATCGGTAATTTCAATACTTGGGTTTTTAATTTCGACCACAGTTACCATTTATTTACTTAATAAATAATCATTATGGAAAAAACTAATCCTATTGTGATTGTAAACGAAAAACACAATGATTTAGATATTAAAGATTTGATTTTTAACTACTTACAACATTGGAAGTGGTTTGTTTTGTCTGTACTCATCTGCTTTGTTTATGCTTTTACCTATTTAAGATACCATAAAAATGAATATAGAGTTTCATCAACAATTTTAATAAAAGACGATAAAAAAGGTACCGCAAACGAACTTTCAGCATTTTCTGATATGAATTTATTTTCAGGAAAATCAAGTACCGAAAATCAAATAGCAATTCTAAAATCAAGAACACTGGCACAAAGCGTTGTAAAAACCTTAAATTTAGATTTTTCTTATGCATCGAAAGGTCGGTTAATATATAAAGAACGCTATAAAGATCTTCCATTCAGCTTAAATTTTATAACAAAGTGTAACGGTTTTTATAAAAAAGATACCGTTTTTAACCTCAAAAAAATCAATAATAAAGAATTTTTTCTATTTGACGCTGATAATAATAATGGTAAAATGTATTATTTTGGGGAAAAGATAAAAACAAGTTTAGGGCAACTTGTAATTACATCCGTAGATAGTTTGAGTTACAATAAAAACCTTAACGAAATTCAGATTACAAAAACCAATCTTACCGGAAAAGCCGATGGTTTTAATACAAAATTATCAGTAACCCCAAGAGATAAAACAAGTGTTGTTGATTTGTCAATGATTGAAACAAATGTTGATAAAGGAATTGATTTTTTGAATGCACTTACCGATGAATTTAACAAAGATGCCATAAACGATAAAAATGAAGTTGCAAATAAAACTTCCGAATTTATTAATCAAAGATTAGGCGTAATTACAAAAGACTTAGGCGGAGTAGAACAATCCGCAGAATATTATAAGAAAAGTAACGATTTAACAGATATTACGGAAGATTCTAAAATTAATCTTACTACCTCATCAAATTATGAAAGATCAATTGTAGAAGTTCAAACCCAAATGCAAGTTGGAAAATTAATGCTAAATGCCATAAAAACCGTTAGCAACAATGAACTTATTCCAACAAACATCATCAGTTCTACAGAAACATCGGCTGAATTGATCAATCAATATAACAAATTAGTACTTGATAGACGAAAAATTTCAAAATCAGGCACAAATATAAATCCAATTATTCAAAATATAGATGCAGAACTGCCATCTATAAAAGAAAATGTTATTGAAAGTTTAAATAACCGTCAGAATAATTTGAACATAAATTACAATACTTTATCTCGACAAAAAAATATTTTTGATGGAAAAATTAATCAAATTCCAACTCACGAACGAAATTATAACGAAATTGCCAGACAACAAAAGATAAAAGAAACGCTATATTTATATTTATTACAAAAAAGAGAAGAAACACAAATATCATTAGCCGTTACCTCAAACAACGCAAAGATAATTGACAAAGCATTTTACGGTGGCTCAGTAACTCCTTCAAAAACTATTTTCTATCTTTTAGCATTAATTATAGGATTAGTAATTCCGTTTAGTATTATTTTTATAATAGATTTTTTAGACACAAAAATTAAAAACAGAAATGATATAGAAGGAGTATTATCAGTTCCATATCTAGGCGATATTCCGAATACTATAAATAACAATCAAATTATATCTTCAGGCGACAGATCATCAACAGCCGAAGCAATAAGAATTATTAGAACAAATCTAGATTTTATATTAAGCAATCTATCCGACGATAAGTGTAAAACAATATTTGTAACCTCAACTATTCCAAAAGAAGGAAAAACATTTGTAACCATTAATCTTGCTGCAACATTTGCATTATCAAACAAAAAAGTGTTATTAATAGGTTTAGATGTTAGAAATCCAAAAATAGGAGAATATCTTCAAGTTCCATCAGCTGGGTTTACTAACTTTTTATCTAAAAAAGATACGAAAATCGAAGATTTTATTATTCCCATAAAAGGTTTTGAAAACTTTTCATTACTTCCATCAGGTGTAATTCCGCCAAATCCGAGCGAATTATTAATGTCTGATAAAGTAACCCAAGCATTCGACGAACTAAAAAAACAATACGATTATATATTTGTAGATACCGCTCCAGTTAGTGTAGTAACCGATACTTTTGTAATATCTAAAAACGCAGATGCTTTTATATATGTTATGCGAGCCAATTATTTAGATAAAGGAATGCTTAAATTTGCAGAATCATTATATCAAAACAAAAAACTCAAAAATATGTCGGTGGTATTAAACGACACTTTAGTTAAAAAAACTTTTGGTTACGGCTATGGTTACGGCTATGGTTACGGCTATGGTTACGGACAAGATATAAAAGAAAAAACTTGGAAAGATAAAATAATTTCATTTTTAAGTTTTAATAAATTAAAAAAATAAATATAAAATAACAAATATGATACAACAATTTGATATGACAGCAGCATTACAACAACTTGGAATAAAACCAATTAATGAAGGAACATCTACTGGTAAAAACCACTTCTCTAATGGCGAAATATTAGAAAGTTATTCACCCGTAAATGGGCAATTAATTGCAAAAGTAAAAACATCTACACCAGCAGATTATGAAAAAGCAATGCAAACAGCAACCGAAGCTTTTAAATCATTTCGATTGATACCTGCTCCACAAAGAGGTGAAATTGTTCGTCAATTTGGACAAAAATTAAGAGAAAAGAAAGAATCTCTCGGAAAATTAGTATCCTATGAAATGGGAAAATCCTTACAAGAAGGATACGGAGAAGTACAAGAAATGATAGATATTTGCGATTTTGCAGTTGGTTTATCCCGACAATTACACGGACTAACCATGCACTCCGAAAGACCAGGACACAGAATGTATGAGCAATACCACCCAATGGGAGTAGTTGGAATCATATCAGCCTTTAACTTTCCAGTAGCAGTCTGGGCTTGGAATACAGCTTTGGCTTGGATTTGTGGCGATGTTTGTATTTGGAAACCATCCGAAAAAGCACCTTTATGTGGTATAGCTTGTCAAAATATTATGGCAGAAGTAATTACAGAAAATAACCTTCCAGAAGGAATATGCTGTTTGATAAATGGTGATTATAAAATAGGGGAATTAATGACTACCGACACCAGAATACCTTTAATATCAGCAACTGGAAGCACCCGAATGGGAAAAATTGTAGCACAAACCGTAGCAGGCAGATTAGGAAAATCATTATTAGAATTAGGAGGAAACAATGCAATTATTGTAACCCCAGATGCCGATATAAAAATGACAGTAATTGGAGCCGTTTTTGGAGCCGTTGGAACAGCAGGACAAAGATGTACATCAACCAGAAGATTAATTATTCACGAAAGCATATATGATAAAGTAAAAGACGCTATTGTATCAGCTTATGGACAATTAAAAATCGGAAATCCGTTGGATGAAAAAAATCATGTAGGACCATTAATTGATACTCATGCAGTAGAAATGTATAACAATGCCTTGACAAAAGTAGTTGCCGAAGGCGGTAGAATTCTGGTTGAAGGTGGCGTTTTAACTGGCGAAGGGTATGAAAGTGGTTGTTATGTAAAACCAGCCATTGCCGAGGCTCAAAATCATTTTCAAATTGTTCAACACGAAACATTTGCACCCGTTTTATATCTATTAAAATATAAAGGAGAGGTAGAAAATGCCATCGAAATTCAAAACGGAGTAGCACAAGGATTATCATCTGCAATTATGACTAATAACCTTCGTGAGGCTGAAAGATTTTTATCCGTTGCAGGTTCAGATTGTGGTATAGCCAATGTAAACATAGGCACTTCTGGTGCAGAAATAGGAGGAGCTTTTGGAGGCGAAAAAGAAACAGGTGGCGGTAGAGAATCTGGTTCCGATGCTTGGAAAATCTATATGCGTCGTCAAACAAATACAATTAATTATACCACAAATTTACCATTAGCACAAGGGATTAAATTTGATTTGGATTAAAATTTAAAATCTAATGTTATGGATTTTGAAGCAACATTTACCGATATTTCAAATTGGCAAAAGAAAAGTCATTACAGTACAGGAGGGAGCCGTAGTAAATATATTGCTTTGAATCCTGAAACAAACGATGAATATTTTTTTAAAGGTTCAAAAGAAACTAAAGAAGGAGAAATTAGATACCCAACTGAGTTTTGGTCTGAAATTGTTGCTTTAAAAATAGGTCAAGCATTAGGTTTTCCAATGTTGGATTATAATATTGCTTATAACAAAAATCATAATCAAAAAATTGGTTGTCTTTCTAAATCAATGGTTTTAAGTTCACAAAACAAATTGACGGAAGGAAAAACTTATTTAACGGGATTCAATCCAAAATATAATCCAGACAAAGACAAGAGTGATTATACATTTCAATTTATTTACGCTACTCTTAGGCAATTTAAACTATATAATTATATTCGTAAAATATTAGAGCTAATAGTATTTGATGCAATCATTGGAAATTCTGACAGACATCAAGAGAATTGGGGTATTATAACTAATTATCAAG
>DYPB01000012.1:22872-34159 GCA_020720185.1 Flavobacterium psychrophilum
TCTGAAATTCACTGGAAAGGAATATCTTCCAAAAGAAAGCACTTTGAATTGATTGAACTTTTATTAAAACAAGAACCCTTAATAAAGCTTGATATTGAAAGAGTTAGGAGAGTTTATAATCCAGACGAAATATTAAAAATCATAAATACTATTGATGTCAATCTCCCAAATGAATTATCAAATTTTAAATTGTCCGAAGACAGAAAAAAATTGATGTATAAATTGGTAACTTTGCGAATTGAAAAACTAATAACATTTTTATGAAAACAATAGGAAACATACACCTTATCTGGCGTCCAGGTAAAGGAAGTAACAGAATTTCTGTTGGCACAATTAAAAAAAGTGCCACGGAAGCAACTCGTTTTGTTTATAATAGAAAAGGTGTTGCAGCCGCAAAGAAGTTAGGTTTTATTCATTATGAAGGTTTTCCAAATACCGAAATAGAATATTCAGAAAATGTAATTGAAATTTTTGGGCAACGATTAATGAGAACCGAAAGATCTGATTTAAAAGATTTTTATGATTTTTGGAATGTCGATTTAGATAAAAAGGACGATAAATATTATATGTTGGCTTTCACTCAAGGCTTATTGCCAACAGATAGTTTTGAGTTTTTAGCAGACTTTAATCCAAAAAAAGGATTGACTTTTGTTACTGAAATTACAGGTTTGACAGAAGCAAAATTAGATTTTGATTTGGTTAAAATTGGAGATGTTTTAAACTATAAATTAGAACCTGAAAACCGTTTCGATAAAAACGCCGTTAAAGTTTTTAATGGGAATAATTATTTAGGACATATTAAATTAATTCATTGTAATGTATTTCATAAAACTAATAAACAATTCGATTTAACTGTTCAAGAAGTAGAAAAAAACGGGATTTTGAAAAGAATTTTTGTTAAAGTTACAATCTTATAATATCTTAAATAAACAATAAAAAAACATCATGAAACCAGAAGATTTATTTAAAAATGTTATTTCGCATGCCAAAGAGTATGGTTATATATTTCCATCATCCGAAATTTATGACGGATTAAGTGCCGTTTATGATTATGCTCAAAACGGTGTGGAACTTAAAAAAAACATCAGAGAATATTGGTGGAAAGCTATGGTGCAAATGCACGAAAACATTGTTGGGCTTGATGCCGCAATATTAATGCACCCAACAACTTGGAAAGCTTCTGGACATGTTGATGCTTTTAACGACCCATTAATTGATAATAAAGACAGTAAAAAACGCTATCGTGCTGATGTTTTGATTGAAGATTATGCCGAGAAATTAAATCAAAAAGCCGAAAAGGAAATTGAAAAAGCAGCGGTTCGTTTTGGAGATACTTTTAATCGTGACGAATTTGTTTCAACAAATACTCGAGTGATGGAATATTTGTCTAAAAAGAACGAAATTTTAGTTCGAATGGCAAAATCTTTGGAAACAGAAAACCTTGAAGATGTAAAAGTCTTAATCGAAGAATTAGAAATTGCTTGTCCAGAAAGCGGTTCAAGAAATTGGACCGAAGTGAAGCAATTTAACCTAATGTTTGGTACAAAATTAGGAGCATCAGCAGATACGGCAATGGATTTATATTTGAGACCAGAAACGGCACAAGGTATTTTTGTAAACTTTTTAAATGTTCAAAAATCAGGTCGGATGAAAATTCCTTTTGGTATTGCACAAACAGGTAAAGCATTTAGAAATGAAATAGTTGCCCGTCAATTTATTTTCCGTATGCGTGAGTTTGAACAAATGGAAATGCAGTTTTTTGTAAAACCAGGAGAAGAAATGAAGTGGTATGATTATTGGAAAACGACTCGACTAAACTGGCATTTATCACTTGGTTTAGGCAAACAAAATTACCGTTTTCATGATCACGAAAAATTAGCTCATTATGCCAATGCAGCTGCCGATATTGAATTTAATTTTCCGTTTGGGTTCAAAGAATTAGAAGGAATACATTCCCGTACCGACTTTGATTTGAAAGCCCATGAACAATTTTCGGGTAAAAAATTACAATATTTTGATACCGAAACCAATGCCAATTATACGCCCTATGTAGTAGAAACTTCGGTTGGATTAGACCGAATGTTTTTAGCAGTTTTTTCTAATTCGTTAAAAGAAGAAATACTTGAAGATGGCTCAACAAGAACTGTTTTAAAGTTACCATCGGTTTTAGCACCAACAAAAGCAGCCGTTTTACCATTAGTAAAAAAAGACGGCTTGCCAGAAATTGCCCGACAAATAATAAATGATTTAAAATGGGATTTTACCGTAACCTACGATGAAAAAGATGCCGTTGGCAGACGATATAGAAGACAAGACGCATTAGGAACACCTTTTTGCATTACCATTGATCATCAAACCATTGAAGATAAGACAGTTACAATACGCCATAGAGATTCTATGAAACAGGATAGAGTTTCTATTTCTGAATTAAAAGAGATTATAGAAAATGAAGTTTCTATAAAAAACTGGCTGATGAAGATGTAAACCCAATTATACTATAAAATAGCCTAAAAACAACTTCGCATTTTTAGGCTATTTATAAGTTCATTTGCTATTGTTTTCTGAAACAATTATAAATTGGAATAAACCACAAATCCTACGATTTGATATAAATGAAATGGTTTTTCGTTAGATATTTCAAATAAATATGAGTGATTTTTTGTGTATTGATTTCCCGATATAAAGTTTCAATAAAAGATTAGAACCGATAGCCAACAGACAAGTCTCCTTTGAAAAAATCCCTACGATTATTGGTTAACTCATTTTTATAGCTTCCTCTGCCGTAGCCAAGTAACCATTCAAAAACAAAACCTTTTTTATTAACCCATTTTTTTCCTACTCCAAATCCTATCAGAAAATCAGCATAATCTTTTTCCTTTCTTAAAGAACTTATCTCTAAAAATGTTCTATCAGTACCTGAAACTAAACCCACAAATCCTTCAACAAAGAACCCGTGTGCTTCATATTCTTTAGTTTCTGAAAAATAAAACCGATAGTATGGTGTTAGCATAAAATTTATTTTTAAATTGTCACTAATCTCATTGTTGTAAACGGTGAGTGTTGCTCCAAATCCAGAATATTTATCCAATATTCTTTCATAATTTGCATTCAAATGAAAATTTAGTGCGTGAATTGTTCCAATTCTGAATTCATTAACTCCTTTAGAGTCTTTGTCAAAGGTTTTTTCCTTAGTTGCCTCTTGAGCAAAAAATGTTGTTGTTGTAATAGTAAACAAAAGAATAATTTTAATTGTCTTCATAATTTTTATTTTTTTAACATTATGGGGCAAAGGTAAGTTAGAAAAGAAAATAAAGTGTCCCATTTTTTGCCAAAAGGGAAAAATGGGACAAAGTTGGAAAAAATGGGACACTTTTTATTTCTGGTTTTACTGCTGGAAACTTGCTAATGTGGTTAAAAAATAATTTGTAAACTCTTGATTTTAAATTAATAACATTTTTTTATTTGATAAAAAAACAGTTTTACAGATGCTTTTTTATTTTCAATACTCAAGGAAAAAATTTTGGGTTAAATTCCAAGATCTAAAATAAAACTTAATTTTATTGATAAATTGTCTTGTAAACTGGGTAGTTTATTGGCACCATATCTATAAAAACAGTTTAGTCCAAATCCTTTCCAGATTTTATTTATTTCGACACCGCTTTCAAAAAAACCTTTATCTAGTATCTTATAATTAAACCCAAAATGACGCTCTGGATTTTCCATAGTTCCAAAAGCCATACGGGTTGCTACAACAATTTCGGGGTTTAATTTATATCCTATTTTTATTTTATTAAACGAATATTTTGTTTGAAAAGAGGCAAATTTACTTGAAAAAAATTCGTTATAAAACATCGTTTCAAAACTGTTGTCGCCAGCAATGGCAATATAATCAACTGACTTTTCAATCGGTAAATTGTTTGGTGAAATAGAATATAAATGGGTTATTGGAGTCTGACCATTTGCAATACCTGATTGTAAAACAAAAGATAATTTGTGTCCTGATATAAATGGAATTTGGTGATTTATTCTGAAATCTATTTTTGAGAAATTAAAGTTACTTCCTATAACCCTAGAGAATGATTTTGAGTATTGAATGGCAATTTTCGGAAATCTTTTTTCTATTTCAAGTCGTCCTGTTGGGGTTTGCATATAATTGCTAAAAGGACTCCATTGTAAAGAAAATTGTGTCATTGTTACATTAAAATTGGAATAAAGATTGTTGTTTGCCACAAATGAATAATCAAAAAGTGGTTTTATCAAACTACGAGAAATTCCTGCATAAAATTCTGTTTTTGGTACAATTTTACTTGTTAAAAATATCGAAACGGCTTTGTTGTCATAAAAAGTAGAAATATTTATCGGACGGGAATCATAAAATTTATAACTATTGTCATCAACTGCAAAATGAGTGCTTGCAATTTCGGCATTATCATCTGTATATGAAATATTTATCCAAGAGTTTGTTTCTTTTTCTAATAAATATGCGGGGGTAATATTATATTTAATTCTTTTGTCTTTTAGTCCATAAGCACCATAAAAACTGATTTTGTATTTTTCTGACAATTTATTGTTAGTAGAACAACCCAACCCGAACCTAAATCCTTCAAAATTATTATATTTTATAAGGCTTCTCATATCAATATCAATAAAATTCACAGGATAAAATCCATTAATTATTTTTCTGCCGATATATAATTTTTGTTCAACATTTCTAGCAATTGACAAACTATCTAGATTAGAATAAGTGTTTATTTTTCGATTATCAGTACTGTCTTTTTTGAAATCTTGCCAATAAGAATCGGGCTTAAAAAGACTATTTTCTGGCACTTCTATTTTGATGTATCGATTTTTAAAAACACTGTTTTTGTTTATTTCAATTTCATAAGGGGTTGATTCTAATGTTAGATAAACATTGTCTGAGGCATCAATTTTTAATCTTTCGGCAATATTGGAATTAAATTTTATAGTTCCGCCAAAAAGGTTCAAATCGGATGAATTTGAACCTTTTACGACTGTAATTTTTCGTTTTTTTGGAAACCAAATATTTTCATTTTTTAGATAATTGTAAGTAAATCGAGCTTCGATATTAGCAATACCATAAATCCGATAAAAGGCTTTTGCAATACCAAAATTTTTAGCATCAACAAATAAAAGTCCTCTCATATTATTGATATTTAGTTTTTTAGGCTGAAAATATATCTGATAAACTTTTCTTCCATCAATAATTATTGAATCCATTAATTTGAAAACAAATAATTTTCGTCCATAATTTGAAATGGGATTTTGAACAGAAATACCTAATATTTTTATTTGATTATCATAAATTGAGTAAGACACTAAATTTAATCCTAAATATTCATACAAAGGTTTTTTAAACCCAGCCATTGTGCTTGCTAAAACGGTTTCTTTATTTCCTAAATCATTGTGCTGAAATAAATTAACTTTTTCGGTTTGATACAAATGTTGTTTCTGAACCAACTTTTTAAACTTATAGTTTGACGAGTCTAACTTCGTTTTAGGATAACCAAACCATCTTTTTTTTATAATTGTATCTATCTTTGATGATATAGAATCGGCATTGGCAGAAACCAAAAGATATTCATAATTTTTATATTGAAAACTTTTTAGAGCTATCTCTGGGTTGGTTTTTGGTTTGTTTTCAATAACTTTTTTAATAACTTTATTTACTTTATAGTCTGATAAAATCTGCTCTTTTTTTAAAGAATTATCTTTAATCATTTTTATTAATAAATATTTTTCGGTTGTTTTTAAATAATATTCTTTATCCAAATATCCTTTATATGAAAATGTAATAGGTTGTTTATCAATAATTTCGAGACTAAATTTTCCTTCCCAGTCGCTTAAAATTGTTTTATTGTTATAAATTATTTTTGCATAAGCAATAGGTACAGTTGTATCATAATCAATTACTTGTCCTCTAAAATTAGTTTGACAAAATGCAATATTGCAAAATATTAATAGTATTATAGTTGTGAAGTTTCTCATCAAACTTTAATTATCTTTTTCACAAAAGTAATAAAAAAGCAATTCATTTAAAGCTGCAAAAAAATTAGTCAAATCATTATTATAAAAAATGTATCTTTGAAACTTGATTTTTGCCGTACTTTTTTAAAACAATTCAAATTAATTATAATCAAATTATGAAATCAAAAACAATAGTAAAGTTTTTTGTAATAATCTTTCTTTTTCAGTTCTATAATATTTGTAATGCACAAATGATTACCACCGAGTATTCTAAAATTCCAGCAAACACCACCAATGTTTATGCCGGAATTGAGATTGCAGCAAAGGCCGTCAAAATTTCAGTACTCGAATTAGTCAAAGCCAATAAAGGTATCTATAATGTAATTAGTTCGTGGAATGAAAACACCAATGTTGGTGTAGGAATTTCTATAAACGGAAATATAGATGAATCGGATATAGACAATACGGCACAAATTGTTCAAAAAAGTTACCAACGGTTAGTGGGTGAATTTGGTGTTAGTCCTAAAAATATATTTGTAGTAATTTCATCTGGGGTTGGAGTTGCAAAAAACTCTCGTGATCTTGCGAATTTTGTAGAAACATTAATTCAGAAAAAACCTAAAATAATTAGTTTTGAAGATGAGGCAAAGTTTTTAATAAAAGGCAGTACGCCTGTAAATAATTATGATAACACTTTGGTTTTTGATATTGGCAGCGGTAATTCAAAAGGAGGAATTGTAAGCAAATTAGCAGAAAACGGTAGTTATTATTTTATGCCAGTAGGTTTAAATTACGGAACGGTTACACTAACCGAAAAAATAAAGGCAGCAACTAAAAAAAAAGCTTCAATATATGACTATTTTAATGTTAGCGAACAATATAACGATTCGATTAACGAAATAATATCAGGTATTTTTGAAAAAAACCCGTTGATGCAAAACAGAAATAGCATCTATTTTTCTGGCGGAACAATTTGGTCTTTTATAACCTTGAGCAAAGAAAAATCGAATGAAAAATTTATAGAATTTACACTACAAGATGCTCGAAATTATAGTTTAAATTTATATTCTAATTTTTCTAAATTTGAAAAACTTGCTGCAACAAATAAAGAAATAGAAACGGTTTTAAAAACCTACTCCCAATTATATTTAATTTCTGGAAACAATATTCTGCTAAAATTTTTAGAAAATATTGAAAATATTAAAGATAAGAAGCTGTATTTTGTCAATCAGGGTTATGTTTCTTGGTTAAAATCGTATATTTTAGAAACCGTAAACGACAAGCTAAAATATTAGTTGATGCAAAAATTTGATGCCATTCGCCCGTTTTACGATGCAGAGGTTAATGTAGCCGTTAAATCTGCCGTAGATCATCCGATGATGAAAGCCTTGATGAATTTTACCTTTCCAAATGTGGACGACAATATTTGGAAAGACCAATTAAATCGAATTTATTCCATTCGAGATTTTCAATGCAATTTTATATACCAATCCATTCAAAAAGTATTAGAGAAAACATCAGACGGATTATCAACATCAGGTTTCGAAAAGTTAGAAAAAAACACCTCGTATATTTTTATTTCTAATCATAGAGATATAATTTTAGACACTTCGCTATTAAATTCTTCTCTTTTTGAACACGGTTTGGTGATGACAGCCTCTGCCATTGGCGATAATTTAGTTAAAAAAGATTTTATGAATACTTTAGCTAAATTAAACCGTAACTTTTTAGTACAAAGAGGTTTATCTCCAAGAGAAATGCTAGGAAGCTCAAAATTAATGGCTGAATATATTGCACAATTATTACTTCGAGAAAACAGATCCGTTTGGATAGCACAACGAGAAGGACGCACAAAAGACGGTAATGATGCCACGCATTCAGGGGTTTTAAAAATGCTGGCGATGGGAGATACTGACAATAATATGATGCAATATCTCAAGAAAATAAAAATTGTTCCCGTATCAATTTCATATGAATATGACCCAACCGATGCTCTAAAAGTGCCACAATTACTTGCCGAAGCCAATGACGAAGTATATATTAAAGGTGATAACGAAGATTTTAATACCATTTTGAGTGGCATTATGGGACAGAAAAAGCACATTCACATTCATATTTGTGATGTTTTAGAGGCAGAATTAGATAAAATTGAGATTGAAATTGATAATAAAAACAACCAAATTCAAGCCTTAACTCAAGTTATTGACAAGGCTATTTTATCATCTTATAAATTATGGCCAACAAACTATATTGCCTACGATATTTTGTATAAATCAAATCAATTTTTAAATTTTTATACCAAAAATGAAAAGCAATTATTTGAACAAAGATTAGAAATAAAAATTGATTGTAAAAATCCAATAGCTGTTGAGGGATTTCTAAATATGTATGCCAATCCAGTAGTAAATCAATTAAAAATCACGAATTAGAAAAAGTGTTTTTTGTAAAACCTTGCAAATTTTTTGGTGTAATTATAAGACAAGTAAAAAACTATGGTGAGAAAAAAATTTTATGTCGTTTGGGATGGTTTTGAAACAGGAATATTTAACTCTTGGCAAAAATGTAAATTAGTCATCAATAATTATCCGCAAGCAAAATACAAATCTTTTGATAATCTTGAAACTGCAAAAAAAGCCTATTCAAATAGTTATTTTGACTATGTTGGAAAAAAAACCACATTCGAGCAACAGTTAAGTAAACTTGAACTTGAAAAAATAGGGCAACCCATACAAAACGCTATTGCTGTTGATGCTGCATGTGCTGGGAACCCTGGTATAATGGAATATCGAGGGGTTTTTATTTCTACTAACAATCAAATTTTTTTAAAAGGACCTTATCAAAACGGAACGAACAATGTTGGAGAGTTTTTAGCATTAGTTCATGGAATTGCTTATTTAAACCAAATAAATTCTAAAATTCCAATATATTCTGATTCTAAAATAGCTATTAGTTGGATAAAAGCCAAACAATGTAGAACCAATTTAGTAAAAAACGCTAAAAATGAGAAACTATTTGAGTTAATAATTAGAGCTGAAAATTGGTTAAAAAATAATTCGTTTTCAAACAAAATATTAAAATGGGAAACAAAGGCGTGGGGCGAAATTCCTGCTGATTTTGGACGAAAATAATCACTTTTTTTTTAATCAATCCACTTTTTTAAATAAGGGCACTGCCGAACAGGCCTCACCATAGGATATTTTTTTTGCAAATGGCAACAATAATTCTACAGCTAAAATATAAGCACTTTGTGGAACGGTTTTTTTTGAACATCCTTTTAAAATTAAAGGCTTGTCTTTATAAATAGAAAAATCTAATTGTGGTAGAATCTCTTGATACAAAACAGTATCTAAATCGATTAAATTGCCAAGAACAACTTTTTTTGAAAAAGGAGCAACATAAACAGCGACTAAAATATTTGCCCATGCAGGAATTATTGCATCGGTGCTACAATTTATGGCTACAAAACAATCTTGATATTGTTGCCAATTATGATGTTTTAAAACTTCCCGAAAATCTTTTTCTTTTAATAAAAAACCATCTTCAAGCCAATTAGAGATGTCAATCTGGATTCTATTTCCTATTGGATAATAATCTTCCAAATCAAAAACCTCAAGTGAGCTACTGGCTATTTTGTTGATGATTTCCATTTTTTGTATTGTTATAAAAAACAATTAGTTACAACATTCCTAATTCTAATTTTGCCTCTTCACTCATTAAATCTTTGCTCCAAGGTGGATCAAAAGTAATTTCAACTTCACACGATTTTATACCATCAATCGTTTTTACTTTATCTTCAACTTCTTTTGGTAAAGATTCTGCAACAGGACAGTTTGGAGAAGTTAGCGTCATTAATATTTTAACTTCATTAACTTCATTAATCATAACATCGTAAATCAAACCTAATTCATAAATATCCACAGGAATTTCTGGATCATAAATACTTTTTAATTTTTTTACAACATTATCACCAAGGTTTATTTCGTCTTTATATTCTTCCATTTCTATTTTTGTTTTTTACTTTCAAATGCTATTGCATACATTTTTATGTTTTTTATCATTGATACTAATCCGTTAGCTCTTGTTGGTGAGAGATGCTCTTTTAATCCAATTTGTTCAATAAAATCCGTATCTGCTGACAAAACATCTGTTGCTTTTTGATTAGAAAAAACCCTAATCAACAAAGCAATTATCCCTTTTGTTAAAATGGCATCGCTATCGGCAGTGAATATAATTGTATCGGTTTGTTCTTCGCCATGCAACCAAACTTTAGATTGACAACCTTTTATAATATTGTCTTCGGTTTTATATTTATCATCAATTATTGGCAGGTTTTTACCTAATTCTATAATATACTCATAACGCTCCATCCAATCATCAAACATTGAAAACTCCTCAATAATTTGGTCTTGTATTTCCTTTATTGTCATTATTTTAAATCTTTTACAGCTAATAATATTTTGATGAAACTTTCTATTTCAACTGGTGGAGTTCCGTGGTCAAATTCTTTACTATTATATGCTTTATCTTTATAAAATACTGATAAACTTCCGATAGCTGCTCCGTCATAAAACCGTTTTTGTGTAGGGTCGTTATAATCGGCTAATTTGTCTAAATCAATTTTCATAAAAGCATCAACTAATGCTCTCCAATCGGCATCGTCAACTTTTTGAACAATTGGTTTATCATTGCCACTTCTGTCTCGAGATACTGTAACGGTTTTGTCTTTTACTACAATTTTCATATAAAAACCACGAGTATTTGCAGTATATTCTAAAACGGTATTTTTTAAATCGTTTTGTGCTTGGCTACTACATCCTTTGCTTATAAAGATAGTTAGCAAAAATAAAAGTATTGTCTTCATTTAATTGTAAATTTAATTGTAAATTTAATTGCTACAAATATATCAAAAAAAGATATAATTTGTATCATTAATAATTTTGTTTTCTCTGTCCAGTTCTCTGTTTTTTCTCTTGCCGACACTTTTGATTATTCTTCGTAAATATTTACTTGCCTATTCAAGCAAATTTTCAATCTTATCGCTATTACATACTTTATGGTCTTGATGTAAAAGTGGACAATATTTAAATAATAAATTATTCTAATTTTTTGATTTTTATCCCAATTATTATATATGACACAAGATTCTTTCTTATAAAAATCCCCTTTATGATATTTATCATATTTATTTAAAAGCCACCATTGTAAATTTGTAGTATTAATCTATTTTTAATCAAAAAATATTATAATTTATGAAAATCGAACAAATTTACACAGGTTGTATTGCACATGCTGCATACTATTT
>DYPB01000354.1 GCA_020720185.1 Flavobacterium psychrophilum
TTTGAAAACTTAACCGCTTACATTCAAAAAATAAACAACATAAAACTATGATAACCCCTAATTTAGATGACATATTAAACGCTGAAAATACAGAAACAAAACCGGAACTAAGAGGAGCCATAAACAGCGATTTTTTGCCTCCGGATAGTTCTTTTTATCCCGAAACACAACCGGAACAATCCTCAACCCCTGAAATAAACACCTCAGATTTTGAAACCCCACCTATAGCGGAACCTTTGCCACCTGTTGCCGTTGAAAAACCAAGATTAACAGAAAACGAGTACCGTATGAGTGCCGAAATGACCGTAGCCCTGTTTGACGGTCTGCAATCTCTAACGTTGCCCATGCTGTACCAAGCAAGGATTTACACCGAAGATGAAAAAAAATTATTAAAAGTTGTAAAAGAAAAAAACAGCCAATCATCCGGAGAGGTTGAATATACTGAAGAGGAGCAAAAGCTAATAGCAAAATACATGCAAGTAGAGGAACTCAAAAAGATGGTACCTTTTGAAGATAAAGAGCGGGAACTATTAATAAATCCTTTGGCTCAAATTTATAGCAAATACAATGTCCAAATAGGTCCCGAATTTCTTTTGCTAACGGCTTTATTTACTATTTCATTGCCACGTGTTTTGCCTTTATTTAACAGAATGGAAAATAGTTTTTAAAATGATTACTAAAGTTAAGTCAAATTTTTTTGGAAAATACAAAACAGACAAAGAACTCTATAATTTAGTTTTTATTTGGGTAAAAACTAATTTGGTAGGAAAACACATAAATAGAGATGAAATAAATAAGCCTATTGAATTGTCATGGCAGGGTTTAAAAAATGATTTAAACGAAGTACACCCACCTTACGATAAAAAATTAATTTCGTTTGCTGTATTGGATACCATTTTAGAAAAAAGTAAATTTATTTTAATAGAGAAAGACAAAAAAGGTAATCCGGATGTTAAAAATATTTATAAGTTTTTAGGTAAAGTTCAAATAGATAAAGAAGTTTTCGATGTTTTAATAATTATAAAGGAAACATCTAAAACGTTTATTTATGACCACATTTTATTAAAGACATAAAAAAAAAGAGATTAGTTGGTAAACTGGAGACCATATTTTCATATTTAGTACATCCATCCTTTTATTCTAATCTCTAATGAGCTACAAACTCACCACAAAGATACAATAAATTAAATACAAAAGTTAAATTTTATAAAATGGAAATAATAAGAGCCGAAAGCGAAAACTACATATACATAAGCATTTCA
>DYPB01000355.1 GCA_020720185.1 Flavobacterium psychrophilum
CTTAGCACTATTATTTTTAGTCGGAACACAAGTATTTTCACAAGATACCATCAGACCTAAAATTGACTTTCTAACGATTGCCCAAGTCAATCAAGGGAATAGTTATATCACTTTTCCTACCGATATTGGCAATATGGAACCATTAATATTTGAAGCCAATTTAATACCCAATTTTGTTTTAAGAGAAAACAGCACTTCCAAACTAATGGGTGTACTCACGCCCCAGATTATCATCAGAATGTATAACGAATATTCTTTTCCGGTAAAAACCCCGAGTTATCGTCCGCAAGTAACCTTGTATTACAGCTTTCAGGAAAACAATGAATATAAAAAAATCTTATTCGGAAAATTGGCACATCATTCCAATGGACAAAACGATTCATTAATTTTGAGTAATGGAACTTTAAACACCGACTCAGGCGATTTTTCAACCGATTTTATGGAAGCCGGTTATATTTATACCAATCTTTCTCGCAAGAAAAATGCCGTGCGATTTTTTAAAACTTCATTAGAATTTCATCCGGAAAATTCAACCCATAGATCACTAAATGACACCTATCAACGTTGGCGTTGGCACAATGATTTTTCTGCATTTAAAATTCCGTTGAATAACCAACAAGGGAAAGCAAGAATGTCTATGGACCTAAAAACGACCATTTTTTTGGGAGAAATTAAAGATACACCCACTTTTTCAAAGGAGCGATTTCAAATGAGTGTAACATATAGTTATTACCCAAAGTTTTTAGAAGATATTGGTTTTTTTGTACAATTTTATCAAGGAAAAGACTTTTATAACGTGTATTATAATCACGATAGAACAATGTTGCGTTTCGGATTGATGACCGATAAATTGCGGTTTTAAAAAAGTTAGTGTTTCATCTAAATTATTATTTTATAGAAGTTATTCGGTTGGTGATGCTCAAAGGTTCTGAATTTGCCGATGTAAAAAGTCAGTTTTTGAAAATTAGCATTTATGCCTTGGTTATGAATGGATTGGCGGTGGCGAGTTACAGGAAAACAAATTAGTTTGAATTTTTTAAAGCCTATTTACAACAGAAAAATATAGCCCAAGCAGTTGTAGCACGACGACTGCATGCCACTAACAAAATGATATTGTATTATTTAAGCCAACCTCATTTTAACACTAAGAAGTTAGTGGAGTTATCCGACTTACTCAAAAGAAACCTCTTTGCCGACATAGCCCAGCACCTGCCCGAGCATTACACCAAAACCCAACCCGAAGTAACCGCCTTGCAAGAA
>DYPB01000105.1 GCA_020720185.1 Flavobacterium psychrophilum
ATTAATTCCACCTCTGCATTTGGATTAAATAAATAGGTTCGTCCTGAACTGATTTCTAAACATTCATATCGTTTGGTTCTTAAAGCTATTTTCTTAAAAATCTTGCCATTATGGATTCTAAATAAACTATTATATGGTATTTCAAAGATGTAATTTTTATCGGTTTGTTCATCAAATTGTTTTAATGCCAACGAAAGTGTAGCATCGGTATCGCTACTGGCACTCGGGTTTTTGAAATGTCGAGCCAATAATGGAAGTAGATTGTTTGGAAAAATCTCGGGTCTAATAAATGGAATCATCAATCGCTGGAACGAATATTTCCACTCTGCTCCGTGTGGTTTTATATTCATTCCAAATTTCTGAAAGGCAACTAAATGCGATATTTCGTGAATTAATGTAATCAGAAATTTGTATTTATTAAGACTTGCATTAACCGTTATTTCGTGTTTCCCTGTCATTCCACGACGATAATCACCATGTCTGGTAACTCTTTCGTTTACAATTTTTAAGTGTACATGATTTGCAACAATTAAATCAAAAACAGGTTTAACAGCATATTCTGGGATATATTTTGATAGCGTTTCTTTCAAAAAAAATTGATTTATTAATGATGATTTATTGTTCTACAATTATAAAATGTTTTTTACGGTGTACTCATCGAAACTTGTAGCACTTTTCCGTTATAAAATTTATTATCGTTTAGACTAAAATTCATAATATAATGAGCCATTTCTGGTGCTGATATTGGAGCAATATAACCTGGAAAAGCTTCCGATAGCATCTCTGTTTGAACAGCCCCAAGTGCCAAAACATTAAAAGCAATACCTCTTTCTTTGTATTCCTCTGCCAATAATTCCGATAGTGTTATTAAAGCTCCTTTGCTAGAGCTATAGGCTGATAATCCTGCAAATTTGGCACTTCCTTGTATGCCTCCCATCGAGCTGATTGAAACTACATGACTTCCTTGTTTTAAAAAAGGTAAACAAACACGAGTTAAATTTGATACACCAAAAACATTGGTTTTATAAACTCTTTCAAAATCTTTTTGAGAAGTTTCTTCAAAAGGTTTATTGACTAAAATTCCAGCATTATGTATAATTATATCAACATTTTTCCAAGTTGATGTTATGAAATTTTCGACCGAAATTAATTCATCTTCATTCGATAAATCAAGGCACAGACACGAAATATTTGAGTTTCCAATTATTTTTCCAGACAGCGTTCGTGATAATGCCAATACCTGATGCCCTTCGGCAGCAAATTGCAAAGCTAACTCCTGCCCTATTCCTCTTGAAGTTCCTGTTATTATAATGTTTTTCATCTGTTTGTACTGTTTTTTATTGGAAATTAAACGCCTTTAATCATATTTCTTGTATGTAGAGAGATTACCTTCGTGGGCATTTCATCTTTTTTTTGCAAATATATCTAAATGTATTTCTAACTTTCAAATTACTAAAAAAAATACTACTTTTGCAAGCCTAAATTTATCATAAAAAAATCAATAAAATGAATATTAGAAGAATACAAGTTAGTCCTGTAAACGAAATTATAGAAATTGAAGTAACACTAACCGATTATAAAGGTCAAGTTGCCAAAAAAATAAACGAAAAAATGCCTTTAGCAACCGTAAAAGGTTTTAGAAAAGGTGCTGTTCCGAAAGATTTAGTAGAAAAACAATATGGAAAAGCAATAAAACAAGAAGAGGTTAAAAAAGTAGTATATATGGGATTGGAAAGCTATATTGCAACCGAAAACATTAATATGCTTGGAACTCCAATAGCTATCGAGAAAGAAATTTTTAACTGGGATTTAGAAAATTTAACTTTTCAATATGAAATAGGATTAGCACCCTCTTTTGAATTTAATCTTGACGCAAAAACAGATATTATAAATTATAAAGTTAATGCTGACTCAAAACTAATTGAAGACCAAGTTGTTCGAATTCAGAAACAATACGGAACAGAAATTGCACAAGAAATTGTAACTCAAAACACTGATATTGAAGGTGTTTTTACAAATGAGGCACACAATATTAACAACCCAACTTATATTTCTTTTGATATTTTTAAGGACAGAGAAACTGCCTCAAAATTTATAGGTGAAAAAGTTGGAGATGTTGTTAGTCTTAATACCAAAGGGCTTTTTAACGATGATCATCAATTAATGGATTACTTAAAAATTAATCATGATAAAGTACACGAATTAGACATAACTGTTGATTTTAAGATTGATAATATTATTGAAATTCAGCCAGCAGCATTAAATCAAGAATTATTTGATAAACTTTTTGGTGAAGGAAAAATTTCATCTGCTGATGAATTTAAAGCAAAAATTAAAGAAGATGCTGAAAAACAATTTGCACAGCAAGAAAAAGAAAGATTAAAATATGCTATTCAAGATTTTCATATAAAAAATACTGTTTTTGATTTGCCTAAAGAATTTTTAATCAAATGGTTACAAACCACAGGAGAGAAAAAAATGACAGAAGATCAAGCAAAAGTTGAGTATTTGCGTTCAGAACCAGCACTTCGTTGGCAGATGATTGAAGGACAAGCTATTGCTAAAAGTGATATTAAAATAAATTTTGAAGATTTAAAATCATTTACCGCAAACACAATTAGACAACAAATGACACAATACGGACAATTTAATCCAACAGACGAAGAGGTTGAAGGAATTGTAGCAAAAGTATTAGCAAATCAAGAGGAAGTAAGAAGAATGAGCGAACAAGTTGTGAGAGAAAAAATGTTGCAAATAATGATAGAAAAAGCAAATCTTGATACAAAAGAAGTTACTTATCCGGAATTTGTAGCGGCAATGTACGGAGAATAAATTTTAAGATTGAGGTTAAGAATGAGTTTTTAGACCATTCAATCTTAACCTCAATCTCAACCTTAAACTATAAAAAATGAATTACTCAACTGAATTTAAAAAATTTGCAACAAAGCACCAAGGTGTAAATGCAATGTATTATGACAAAATTGTAGCGGCAATGAACCCTACAAATATGACGCCATATATTATTGAAGAACGACAATTAAATGTATCACAACTAGATGTTTTTTCTCGGTTGATGATGGATAGAATTATATTTCTTGGTACTGGAATTGATGATCATATTGCAAATATAGTACAAGCACAACTATTGTTTTTAGAAAGTGCCGATAACTCAAAAGACATACAAATTTATCTAAATTCGCCAGGTGGTAGCGTATATGCTGGATTAGGAATTTATGATACTATGCAGTATATCAAACCCGATGTAGCTACAATTTGTACAGGAATGGCAGCCTCAATGGGAGCTGTTTTATTATGTGCAGGTGCAGCTGGAAAACGGTCGGCTTTGCCACATTCTCGAGTAATGATCCATCAACCAAGCGGCGGTGCACAAGGAGTGGCAACCGATATGGAAATCAATTTAAGAGAAATGCTTAAACTAAAAGACGAATTATACCAAATAATATCTCAACATTCTGGACAAACATTTGACAAAGTTCATAAAGATTCTGAAAGGGATTATTGGATGATTGCTGACGAAGCAAAAGAATACGGAATGATTGATGAAGTATTAAGAAGAAAATAAATTAGTCAAAAGTCGAAAAGAATTTCTTTACTTATGACTTTCGACTTATGACTTTCGACTAATAAAAAAATGGCAAAACAAAAAACAGAATGCTCCTTTTGTGGACGCAAAAAGGCAGAAACAAATTTACTTATTGCAGGATTTGATGCTCATATTTGTGACATTTGCATAGAACAAGCACACGGCATTGTTGCTGAAGAGATAAAAAACAATATTGGACAAAAATCTACCCAGTTAGTTTTAAGAAAACCAAAAGAAATTAGAACTTTTTTAGACGATTATGTTATTGGGCAAGATCAAACCAAAAAAGTAATGTCAGTAGCAGTTTATAATCATTACAAAAGATTAATGCAACAAGATACCAACGATGATGTAGAGATAGAAAAATCAAACATCATCATGGTAGGACAAACAGGAACAGGTAAAACATTGGTTGCTAAAACCATAGCAAGGATTCTTGATGTGCCATTAGCCATAGTAGATGCAACAGTTTTGACAGAGGCAGGATATGTAGGTGAAGATGTAGAGAGTGTTTTGACAAAATTATTACAAGCCGCAGATTTTGATGTTGCAAAAGCAGAAAAAGGTATTATTTTTATTGATGAGATTGATAAAATTGCCCGAAAAAGCGACAATCCATCAATCACCAGAGATGTTTCGGGTGAAGGTGTACAACAAGCTTTATTGAAACTTTTAGAAGGATCAATAGTTAATGTGCCACCAAAAGGCGGTCGAAAACATCCTGATCAAAATTTTATAGAAATTAACACAAAAGACATCTTGTTTATTGCAGGTGGAGCATTTGATGGCATCGAACGAATTATCTCCAAGCGATTAAATCATCAAGCGATGGGATATACCTCATCAAAAAATGCTGATAATTTTGATAAAAATAATCTACTTCAATATATTATTCCGAAAGACATCAAAGATTTTGGATTAATTCCTGAAATTATTGGTAGATTACCTGTTTTAACCCACATGGATCCATTAGATAAGGAAACTTTGCGAGCTATTTTAACCCAACCAAAAAATGCACTCATCAAACAGTATCAGAAACTATTTGCTATGGACGAAGTTGATTTTAAGATTACCGAAGAAGCCCTTGATTTTATTGTAGATAAAGCATTAGAATACAAACTCGGAGCAAGAGGTTTGCGGTCATTATGCGAAGCAATTCTAACCGATGCTATGTATGAATTGCCAAGTTCTAACGAAAATCATCTTGAAATTAATTTAGATTATGCCAAAGAAAGTTTGACAAAAAACCTACTAAAAAGATTAGAAATTGCATCATGAAAGATTAAAAGCAGTTGTAATTTAGTTCTAATTATCGAAATTTTATTCGTAAATTTGCAATAATGCAGAACATTATAGATATAACCAGCAAAAATTATAAAAAATTAATAATTCAAGTTTCTCTTGATGGATTTGTTTTTTGTGTTAAAGATTCCATCAATCGTAATGTTTTGATTTTTAAAGAGTTTTCTTTTTTTTCTTTTAAAGACACCAATAAATTAGAAAATTCATTAAATCTTTTGGTTGAAAATTTTAAGACAAATCCAGAGTTGATTAAAAAATATGACGATGTTTTAGTAATTTATTCCAATAATTTATCAACTTTTGTTCCAACTGCTCTATTTGATGAGGATTATTTAGGCAGTTATTTACAATATAATACAAAGGTTTTTGAAACTGATTTTTTTGCTTTTGATACTATAGAAAACTATCAGATGAATAATGTTTATATTCCTTTTGTGAATATTAATAATTTTTTTATCGATAAATTTGGAAGTTTTGAATACAAACATTCTAGTACAGTACTGATTTCTAAATTATTAGAATTGTCAAAAAATATTGATACTAAAAAAATGTTTATTCATTTAACCAAAACTCATTTTGATATTGCGGTAATTCAAAATCAAAAATTAATTCTTTATAATAATTTTGAATACAAAACTCCAGAAGATTTAATTTATTATATTCTTTTTACAGCCGAACAATTGCATCTTAATCCTGAAAATTTTCAGTTAGAAATGTTAGGAAATGTTGTCGAAAACGATGATTTTTACAATATTTGTTATAAATATATTAGAAACACAACGCTTATTGATGTTGCTTTTTTGGAACAATTTAATGACTTTTCTGAATCCGAAAATAGAACTAATTTTATACTTTTTAATTCATGAGAATAATTTCTGGAAAGTATAAAGGACGAAGAATAAATGCCCCAAAAAATTTGCCAGTTCGCCCTACGACTGATATGAGCAAAGAAGCACTATTTAATGTGCTTAATAATTACTTTAATTTTGATGGACTAAAAGTGCTTGATTTGTTTTCAGGAACTGGAAATATTGCCTACGAGTTTGCCTCAAGAGGCAGTAATAATATAACTTGTGTCGATGCTGATTTTGGTTGTATTAAATTTATCAAACAAACAGCAACTGAATATGATTTTAATATTGCGGCAATAAAGAGCGATGTTATTTCATTTATAGAAAAATCAAATGCTAATTATGATATTGTTTTTGCTGATCCTCCTTATGCTTTTGACCAAAAGACATTTGAAAAGATTGTCAATAGAATTATTGATAAAAAGCTCTTAAACCCAAACGGAATGATGATTATTGAGCATTCAAAATATACAAAACTTGATGATTTAGTACATTTTTCTTTTAAAAAATCTTACGGAGGATCTATATTTAGTTTTTTTGAGATAGAATCTCCTCAAATTATAGACCTAAATGGTATGGAATTTTATGAATGAAATCCAAAAAAATGTCCCATATTTTCCAAAATTTATAAATTATAACTTTTCAAACCATGATTTGCATCACGAACTTGGCAAAAAAATCAATTTAGGGTTTTATTTTACTTTTTGGGACAGATTAATGGGAACATTTAAAACTAATACCGATTAAGAGTTTAAAATATGAACTATTTGTCTTACAATTTAAACCCAAATTACGCATTAGACTTCGTTATGAAAACTCAAAATGCAATAAAA
>DYPB01000106.1 GCA_020720185.1 Flavobacterium psychrophilum
AAATTGAAACGAACGTGCGGACACTCAGGCAACTACGCATGTTGTTTCCCGTTAGTGGTATTGAAAACAAGATAACAGCGATGATTAAAATGTAACGAAAAAGATTTAAAAAAAATTGTAAAAAATGAAAAAACTACCCGATAGCGGGTAGTACAACCTGCGATTTTTTATTATAATATTGCAAATGATTTGCTATACTTTAAAGATAAAATATGGTAAACAAATATTAATTTACACATTATTAACAATTTAACAAAAAGGAGAAAATGTTATGACTTAAAACAGAAAAGAAAAAAATCGAAAACGAGTTTGATGATACTCGTAAATAATTCATCAAAAAGCACTCATTAATAACGTTTTAAATTATCTTTTTAACATGAACAAATTTTTTAGATTATTTGCAATTATTGCAGTCGTAGGATTGGCATTTACTGGTTGCCAAAAAGAAAATGATATTATTCCAAATGCGGATAATAATATTATTAAAAGTGGTGAATACTCTGAACCTGCTGTAATCGATGGTCAAACCATGATTTTTAACCAAAACAAGAGCAGGTTAAAAGGTTTGTTTGCAGAAGAAAGTTGGATTGAGCAACAAACGATTAAAGACTATCCGTATAATTCAACTGCAAACAGTTATCGCGTAATTAAAGTTGTCAGACCAAATGGAAAATACTTTTGGATTATGATTGACAATTTTAAATACAATGCGGGCACAGGTAGTTATATTTATGGTAACAACTCTGCTAATTTGGCTACTTATGGCAGATTATATAAATGGCAAGTTGCGATGAACAGCAAAACTAAAATTTATATGTTATTGCCCAAATATTTAAACGGAGTACCAACTGGCGGTAATCAAGCTGTTTACGGCAGTCTTCCTAATTTCCAACATATTAAAGATATGTTGGAAACCACAGCAATCGGCAATTTACCCACAAACGGGACTACACCTGATTTAGGAAATAATATGTATTATGATGCTTTTCTTGCAGGTAGAGAATTCAATCCGCTACCTGAAACTGCATATCCAACACTCGCAGGTTGGCGTGATAATATGGATGTAGCACCAGGCAATCAAGAATATAATTCCTTAACAACATGGGGTAGATTTTGGACATCAGAACTCGCTGTTACAGGGGCACATTACCCGTTAGAAATAAAAGATGAAACTTATATGTGGTCAGCTTATATTAATGCAGGGCACGATGATAGATACGCTTTTTCGGTTCGTTATGTTTTTGAGCCACTTGGACAATAAATTTTAATATTGTGTGGGATTGGAAAACTTGTTTTCTAACCCACACAATTTAAATTCATATCATGAAAAATGCGTTAATCTGTATAATATACATATTGCTTCCGTGTTTTGTTACTGCCCAAAAAGAAGACTACAACTGGGTTTTATCAAACCATTTGCGTGTTGTTTTTAATCAGCAACCACCAATTGTAACAACAGATGTTTCACCAAGTATAGGTAATTCCCCAAATTTAACAAGTATTTCTGATAAAAACGGGAATTTATTATTTTATATTAATGGATTAAAACTTTATAATTATAACCACCAAGTAATATTTTCAACCCCGGCAGCAAGTTTTTTTAATCAAGTAAATGTCGTACCACATCCAACTGACGCTAATAAATATTTTTGGTTTGTTCGTGTAATTGGAACTGAAATAACACAAAAACTTACAATATATACCATTGATATGAATGCAAATTCAGGCTTGGGTTCGGTTACAGAAACTTACTCGCTTTTAGGTGCAGATGTTCCAATTAATTTTGTTATTTCAAGAAAAAGTAATTCGACAGATTATTGGTTTACCCGTATTTACCCTGATAAAATAATCGTTAACTCACTAACATCGCTAGGATTATCTAATGCTACAATTTATAATATAGCGTTGGGTGTAAATACAACATTGTCCAAAATTACACCAGATATGTCCACGATTTTTGTTAATGTTGATACAACAGCATTTTATGCGTTGGTTATAAATAGCAAGACAGGCGAAATCAGTAATTTGAGAAATATTTTCACAAAAACAAATGGCATCTACTATTATTTTGAATTCTCACGCAATAATGAATATGTTTATGTTGCAAAACAAGTTTTAAGTACTTATGAAACTACAATTAGCCAATTTTCATTACATTCTTTAAGCAATGAAACTGAATTTCTAAACTCGGAAGTTGTTTTGTATCACCAAACATTAGATTTCAATTATCTATTGCGAGATATGCAAATTGCACCGAACAACAAAATATACATAACTTTCAACGATTATTATTTATGGTCAATTGATAATCCTGATTTCTCATTTCCAAATTGTACAGTCAATACACAAAGTTTGTGGCTTAATGGTGTAAAAAGTGGTCAAAATTTACCTAACTATTTTTATTATTATGTAAATTTTAATTATAAGTCATTATGTAATATAGTTTCCTTTAATTATTTTGGTTTTAACGCTTCTAATTTGTTATGGAGCTTCGGCGATAGTCAAACTTCCACAGAACTAAACCCGACACACACTTACGCAAACGCAGGGACATACACAGTTACATTGGAAGTAACTTTTACCGATAATTCAACACAAACAATATCGAAAACAATAGAAATATTTAATAAACCTTCAACAATTTTAATAGAACATGAATAAATCAAATATCAAAACCATGAAACGATTTCTTATTTTAACAGGCATTCTAATGCTTTTGTTTTCAATCCGTTCCACAGCACAAAGCACCGCAAACCCCGATACAGTTTGTGCAGGTAGTAATGTTTATTATAAACTTCCGAGTGCAACGGTAAATTCTACGTTTACGTGGGGCATAAAAGGAAGTGGCGGAACGCTAACATTTGGGCAATCAACCGACAGTATTCGTGTTGCGTGGACAAACATCGCAGGTAGTGATACGCTTTGGGTAGTGGAAACCAACGCCGCAGGTTGCAAAGGCGATACAGCAAAACTTACCGTCATAAAAGTTGCACCGCCCACAGCCGAGTTTGACAACGCTACACTTTGTTACGGAGAAACACTAAAAATTAATTTTACAGGATATTCGCCTTACAGTGTGCAATATACGTTGAACGGAAACACCGTAAACCAAAGCGGAATAACACAAAATCCATATTCGGTAGGTGGAACAGCAGGTAATTATGTTTTAGTCCAGATTTCCGATAAACATTGCATTAACAACACAATAAGCGGACAAATAAATGCAGTAATTGGCACGCCGTTAAATAATTTACAAATTCAGCACGATTGAGAAAAGCGGTTTATATATTATTTCTAATAAGTTGGTTTACAAGTTCTTTTTCGCAAGTTGCCGATACGGTATTTGTCGGACAGACAAAGACTTATAAAACACAAAACCAACAAAACACATCATGGTTGTATTGGGATATTTCGCAAGGTGTAATTTTATCAGAAAACCCGACACAATCGGATAGTATTGTTGTGCAATGGAATACGGTAGGTGAGCAAACAATATCGGTTTACGAACAAACCGAATTAATTTGCAAAGGCAAAACTTCTGAAATTGAAATTTTGGTTATAGAAAACGATTTTGAAATTGAATTGGATATTCCAAACGTTTTTACGCCCAATGAAGACGAAAAAAATGATTATTTTACAATCGGATACAATTTATCGCCCGAAAATTATAAAATAACAATTTTCAATCGTTGGGGAACAACAGTATTTGAGACACACGATATAAATTACAGTTGGGACGGCAGAATAAGCGGAGAATATTGTACACCCGGAGTTTATTACTATGTGATACAATATCAAAACAACGGAAAAATTGAAACAAAAAATGGATTTTTACACGTATTTAGATGATAATGAAAAAAATACCGCTAACATATTATAGACCGACCATTGCCTTTTTTGCGGGCAGAAGTGCTAAATTGATACTTTTGTGCAAGAAAGTAACATTTGTGGTTAATTGAAACATTTGTGCCTTGAAATCCCGCAAAAAAGGCAACGGCGGCTATAATTTTTCGTTACCTGCCATAATATGAGACAGACGCTTTACATATTGACAATTTCATTTCTACTGACTTCTTGTGCGACAGTAATAACAAGAAAAAGTTACAAAATGAATATTAGTACAAACGCAAAAAATTCAACGGTTGAAATCTTAGACAGCATATATAAATTACCGACAACCGTAAAAGTTAAACGTTCAAAAAACAATCTTGACATAAAACTAATTACCGACACGACAACTTTTAGCTACACAATAAAGTCTTCAATAAATCCTGCATTTCTTTATGGCAATCTGTTATGGATGCAAGTTTCACCAGCCGCATATTTGATTGATTTTACAAACCAAAAAAGATTTTATTACGGCAAATCTGTTTTTTTAGACGTTTCTGACACGGTTCGGATTATCAGACCACCAATTTCAAAATCTTTTCACAACTTTTTTTCAAAAACTTATCCAACTAACAAAGGCGAACTATATCTGCACGTATCATTACCACATATAAACTCATTTAATTTAAAACCAGAAAACGAAGGTTCTAAAATAAACACAGGATTTTGGGGTATTTCTTTGGGGCTTGACTACTGTTATACAAAAAATAGATTTTTCAATTTAAGCGTTTCAGGTGTTTCGGATTTTTTTGTCCCCGTTCCAGCAGCCGTTGACATAAGTGGTGAATACGAACTAATGAGTTCAAGATACATAAGTTTTTCAAACAATCATAGAATAAACCGCTTCACCGTAGGTTACGGGCTTTCGTATGCAAGAAATACTTGGGACTTTAGGTATTATGACAGGTTTGACCCACCTCCACCGACTAGAGAATCAATTAAAAGAAGCCATAACTCGTTTGGCTTAGTATTTCCGACATACTTTCAAATAAGTAAAAATTTCCACTTGGGTGTTATTTATAGACCGACTTTTTTTGCTCCAGAATTGACAGACAAATTCAAATATGAACATTTAATAAGTATTGATTTTACATGGAAAATAAGAGTGAAGAAATAATTACGGCAGGTAACACGGGTTTTGCGTCAGGCGGGGTGACGTGCAAACTTGAAACTTTGTACTTCTATTCAAGTTCAGTGCAGGTTGACAATTTTGTGCTCCGAAACCCGCCCGAACGCAAAGCCCGAAACCGTTAGTGGCTATTGTCGTTAAAATGCCACCGCCTAATCCGAAGTGCGATAACGGTAGGAAAGTACTTAAATTTAATTTTTTATGAAAAATTTAATTTTTATTTCATTTTTGATGCTTGCCATGATATTTTCTGCACAGGCACAAAACAAAACAATTACAGTAAACGGTAAAGTTCTACAAGTAGATGAGAATGGTTTTCTTCTAAACAGAGCTGATTGGAACAAAGATGTAGCAGATTATATAGCTAAATCTATGGACGTAGAAATGACAGACGCACATTGGGAAATTGTTGATTTCGTGCGTGAATATTACGACGAATATAAAATATCCCCTTCGCTTAGGATACTTGTAAAAGCCGTTAGAAAAAAGTTAGGTCCTGATAAAGGTAATAATAAATACCTTTATGAACTCTTTCCAATGGGACCAGACTGTATGGCGCATAAAATCGCAGGTAATCCAATGCCAACTGAGTCCATTTGCGATTAATTTAACACTGCTGGAATATAATTGATTTAAGTTTGGTCTCGTTAGTGGCTATTATCGTTAAAATGCCACCGCCTAATCTGAAGTGCGATAACGGTAGGAAATAATTTAAATTTTTAATAAAATGAAAAAGATGATGTTTTTATTTGCTGGATTAGTTTTAATAATTAACCTAGTTTTTGGACAAGAAAACGTGACTCCAAGTAAAATTGTTTTAAAGGCGGGCAATGGTAAGTATGTTAAAGTTCTTTGGGACGTTAAAGGCAATTTTATAAGCATGAAAGCAGATGTAAGTGAAGCAAAAAATGCTTCTGTTTTTATATATTATCAATATGAAAGAGTTACGAATTGGGAAAACGAGATAAAACTGGTTGATTATAAAACAAGAAAAACTTTAAAATTTTATTATTCTGGACAATTAACTTTTGTTGATGATCCTAATTCTGATGTTTATTATCGTAAATTGGGCGATAACTCATTAGAAATTCATAATAAACAAAAAGCAATGATATTTTGTCAGAAAGATGGTAATATTGGTGCTGGTTATGATGGGCAAGAACCTCCAGCAGGTGCAACAACAGGATTTTTTGCTGAAAATGCACCTAAGCCAATTTATGAATACGTCGAAATAAATGCAAATGAAATTAAAGAGTATTCTGGAACCTACGTTAATGAATCTAAAGATAAATTAACAATTAAATTTGCGGATAATAAACTCTTTCTTGGTAGGGATGAACATTCAATACAATTTCTTCGGACTAAAAATGGTGATTATGTAAATACGGATTATGATTTAAATATAAAGTTTAATAAGAACTCAATGACACTTGAAGCAGGAATTGATGCCGACACTTATATAAAGGAATAAATTTGCCTAATCAAGTAGACTACGAAACCAATTACAAGAAAAACCACTAACATACAATATGCGATAATTGCGGGCTTTTGTGGTAGGTTGAAACATTGTGC
>DYPB01000356.1 GCA_020720185.1 Flavobacterium psychrophilum
CCGCAAAGCCATAAAGAAGCAGGTTTTGACAAAGGTTGGGCATCAAGATTTGATACGTGGTTTAAAATTGCCAAAGAATTAGGATTTGTTTATTATTGGCAAAACGAAAAAATTGAATTTTCAGAAAGTGCTAAAATGCTATTAGATAAAGAAAAATATGAAAATGAACAGATGGTTTTTGCTAATGCTTTTGCAAAATATTCGCGAAATAATCCTTTCCGCAGAGTTTTAAATAACAACACACCGTTAGTTTTACTTTTGCAAGTAATTGAACTATTGAATAATGACAAAGATTACAACGGCACCGGAATATCAAGAATAGAAATCCCAATTTTGTTGTGTTGGCAAAATAGCAATGCAAATTTGTTATATAAAAAAATCAAAAAACTTAGAAATGATTTTGGTTATTCGCCAAGCAGTGAAACTATTTTAGATATTTGTTACAGCTTGATTGATGACACAAAACGTGATGATACTTCAATTTTAGTTGATTATCCCGATGATTTTATTCGCAAAATGCGTCTAACAGGATTAATTACTCTGCGTGGTGCAGGTCGGTTTATTGATATAAACACAAAAGAAACCGAAACCGTAAAATACATTTTGCAAACCTACTCAACTGAAAAACAGTTTGATAATGAAAGGGAATTTTACGATTATATTAGTATTGTTGATTTAGATTTGGTAATCAAACTTTCAATTTACATTGCACCTGTAAGAACGACAAACAAAGATTTAGAAAAGTGGGTAGAATATTATCAATGGGAAAAAATTAAATTGGAAATGCTTAATTTATCACAAAATAAATCATCAAAAGACGATATTTTGAAAATAATTGAACGCCCTTTAAGATTGGAATTTTTGACATCATTAGCAATTCAATGCAAATTGCCGAAAGTAACAATAAAACCTAACTTTTTATCAGATGACGAAGGACTTCCGACAAGTTTTGCTTCGGGCGGAAATCCCGACATAGAATGTTACGAAAACAATGACATTGCATTAGTTGAAGTTACATTATTAACAGGAACACAGCAACATATAAGAGAAAGTTACCCAGTTCATCGGCATTTAGAAGAATTTAAAACAAAAAAAGAGAATTCATACACAATTTTTATTTCGCCTAAATGTTTCATCGATACGTGTAGAAACGCAGCATTTATAAAATTTCAATACGGTTTAGATGTGAAAATCTTAGATATTGATTTGTTTGTAAATCAATTAGAAAATCAAAACACTTTAAAAAATGTTGCTTATA
>DYPB01000107.1 GCA_020720185.1 Flavobacterium psychrophilum
AGTCCGTGAGCACTTATTTTTATTGCATTTTGAGTTTTCATAACGAAGTCTAATGAGTAATCCGAGTTTAACCCGACGAAATAAATAGATAAAACAAAAAATCCTTGAGTGTTCAAGGATTTTTTTAGGTTTTATTTCAATTTCTTTTTAATTGCAACTTCATGATAACTTTCTATAATATCTCGTTCTTCAATATCGTTATAGCCTTTTATTTGAATACCACAATCATAACCTTTTAGGACTTCTCGAACATCATCTTTAAATCGTTTTAGTGCAATTAACTCACCTGTATGTACAACCACACCGTCTCTAATGATTCTGATTTTACCATTTCTAGTAATTTTACCATCCATAACCATAGAACCTGCAATCGAACCTACTTTAGAGATTTTAAAAATTTCTCTAATTTCAGCAGTTCCTAATACTTCTTCTTTCATTTCAGGTGCTAACATACCTTCCATAGCATCCTTCAAATCATCTATAGCAGCATAGATAATTGAATAGTATCTGATGTCTATTTCTTCTTTATCAGCTAATTGACGGGCATTTCCTGCTGGTCTTACATTAAATCCGATAATAATTGCATCCGAAGCCGATGCTAACATTACATCGGTTTCTGTAATTGCTCCTACTCCTTTGTGTATAATATTTATCTGTATCTCTTCGGTTGATAATTTAGAGAATGAATCAGAAAGTGCTTCAACTGATCCATCAACATCGCCTTTAAGAATAATGTTTAATTCTTTAAATTGACCTAATGCTATACGACGACCAATTTCGTCAAGAGTTATATGTCGTTGTGTTCTAACAGATTGCTCACGCATTAATTGAGCTCTTTTTGATGCAATTTGTTTTGCTTCTTTTTCGTCATCAAATGTATTAAACTTATCACCAGCCGTTGCCGCACCATCTAAACCAAGTACGGATACTGGAGTTGATGGTCCTGCAGTTTTTACTACATTTCCTCTTTCATCGTGCATGGCTTTTATTTTTCCGTGATGTTTTCCTGCCAGCATATAATCGCCTACTTTCAATGTGCCTTGTTGTACTAATATTGTCGAAACATATCCTTTTCCTTTATCTAAAAATGCTTCTACAACCGTTCCTTGTGCGGGTTTATTTGGATTTGCTTTTAAATCTAATATTTCGGCTTCGAGCAATACTTTTTCAAGTAATTCTTTAACTCCAGTACCTACTTTTGCTGATATATCGTGTGATTGTATTTTTCCTCCCCAATCTTCAACAAGTAAGTTCATTCCTGCTAATTTTTCTTTTATTTTTTCTACATTAGCATTCGGTTTGTCAATTTTATTAATCGCAAAAATAATTGGCACACTTGCTGCTTGAGCATGACTAATTGCCTCTTTAGTTTGTGGCATTATATCATCATCGGCGGCAATTACAATAATTGCTATATCTGTAACTTGAGCCCCTCTGGCACGCATGGCAGTAAACGCCTCGTGTCCTGGTGTGTCAAGGAATGCTATTTTTTGACCATCGTCAAGTATAACTCCGTAAGCTCCAATATGTTGTGTAATTCCTCCTGATTCTCCTGCAATAACATTTTCTTTACGAATATAATCTAAAAGTGATGTTTTTCCGTGATCGACATGCCCCATTACGGTTACAATTGGTGCTCTAAAAACTAAATCTTCTTCTTTATCTTCTACAATTTTTATTGCCTCTTCAATTTCTACGGTAATAAATTCTACTTCATAACCAAATTCATCTGCAACAATCGTTAGCGTCTCTGCATCAAGTCGTTGATTTTGAGTTACCATAATTCCGAGAGACATACAAGTACCAATAACTTTATTAATTGGCACATCCATCATAATTGCTATTTCTCCAACAGTTACAAATTCAGTAACTTTAATAGTTTTACTTCCTTCCTCTATAGCTTTTTGCTCATCATCAGATTTTTGACGGTGAGAATCTCTTTTGTCTCTACGATATTTTGCTGCTTTTGATTTGTTTCCTTTCCCTTGAAGCTTTTCTAGAGTTTCTCTAATTTGATTTTTAACTTCCTCTTCGGTTGGTTCAACTTTTGCAGTTATTGCGGGTTTATCCCCTTTTACAAATCCTGGTTTTGCACCTCCTTGAAAGTTTCTATTAATAAAAACTCCACCTGTTGCGTTACCAGGTTTATTTTCAATTCTTTTTCTCTTGTTCTTGTTCGCATTTGCTCCAGCAGCAGCAGGGGTTCCTGGTTTATTTGGAGTTATTTTTGGCTCTTCTTTTTTATTTTTAGGCTTATTAAATTGTGATAAATCTATTTTTTGACCTGTTATTGTAGTTCCAGTAAGTTTTTGATATTGTGTGCTATATTCTGCAATTACTTCTGGAACAACTTCTAGTTTTGGTGCTCGATTTTCTTTCTTAACCTCTACTTTTACAATTTTTTCAACTGGTTTTTTTGTAATAAGTTCTGGTTTTCTTGTAATAAGTTCTGGTTTTTTAACAAAAACTTCAGGCTTTTTAACAACAGTTTCAGAAATTTTCTCCGTTTTTATTGGCTCTTTAAGCTCTGTATTTGGTTTCTCTTCTATTGCTTTTTCTTTAACTGGCTCTGCAACTATTGGTGCTACAGGTTTTGGGGTAACTACTTTTGGAGTTGGACTCAAATCTATTTTTCCAACCTGTGTAGGTCCTGTTAAAGTTGCTTTGGCTTTTATGACCTCTTGCATTTTTTTCTCTTCAGCAATTCGAATTGCTTCCAGTTCTTTTTCTTTTTCTATCCGAAGTGCTTCTTTTTCTTTCCGTTTTTCTTCATTCACTTCATGAGCAGCGGCTTTATTACCTTTATCTCCTGCAAACTCCTTAAAAAGAATATTGTATTCGTCTTGCGAAATTTTTGTGTTTGGGTTTGCTGCAATGGCAATACCCTTATCTTTTAGATAATCCACGGCACGATCCAAGGAAATATTAAACTCTCCTAAAACCTTGTTTATTCTAATAACTTTTTCGTCAGACATATAATCTTCTTAATTTATTTTTTTATTCTTAATGTTACAAAAACGCATTGCTTTTGTTGATCAATTTAATTTTTAAAAATTAAACTCAGTATTTTCTATTTTTATGATTCAAATTCTTCTTTCAAAATTCTCATCACATCCTCAATTGTTTCTTCTTCAAGATCTGTTCGTCTGGCTAAATCTGTAACATCTTGTTTTAGAATACTTTTTGCGGTATCTAATCCTATTTTTGCAAATTCATCAATTATCCATTCTTCTATTTCGTCTGAAAATTCTGTTAATTCTACATCATCATCATCGGCAATAGTACCTGGTGTGTCTCCTTCTCGGATTACATCAAGTTCATAGCCTGTTAATTGTCCTGCTAATCTAATGTTGTGTCCGCCACGACCGATTGCTTTTGAAACCTCATCTATTTTCAAATAAACTTCGGCTCTTTTTGTTTCTTCGTTTATTTTTACTGTCGATACTTTTGCAGGGCTTAAGGCTCTGGTTATAAACAGTTGTGCATTTGTAGTGTAGTTAATTACATCAATGTTTTCGTTTCCTAATTCTCTAACAATTCCGTGAATTCTTGATCCTTTCATACCTACACAAGCACCTACTGGATCTATTCTGTCGTCATAAGAATCTACGGCAACTTTTGCTTTTTCGCCTGGAATTCTTACTGCCTTTTTAATGTTTATCAAACCATCTGAAACTTCTGGAATTTCTTGTTCAAATAGTTTTTCCAAGAATTTTTCTGATGTTCTTGACATTATAATTTGTGGTTTATTGCCTTTTAACTCTACATTATCAATAATGCCTCTAACATTGTCTCCTTTTCTGAAAAAATCTGATGGTATTTGTTTTTCTTTTGGCAACACAATTTCATTTCCGTCATCATCCATAAGAATTACAACTCTTGGACGAACATGGTGAACTTCGGCTGTAAAAATTTCGCCTATCAAATCTTTAAATTGTTTGTAAAGATTATTACTGTCGTGTTCGTGAATTTTAGAAATTAAGTTTTGTCTTAAAGATAATATAGCTCTTCTTCCTAAATCAATCAATTTTACTTCTTCTGAAACTTCTTCTCCGATTTCAAAATCTGATTCTATTTTTCGTGCATTGGTAAGAGTAATTTCAAGATGATCTAAATCCAAATCATCGTCAGCAACAATAATTCGTCGTTGCCAAATTTCCATATCTCCTTTATCTGGATTGATAATAATATCAAAATTATCATCCGATCCGTATTTTTTCTTTAATGCGGCTCTAAAAACTTCTTCTAAAATCGCCATTAGCGTTACACGATCTATCAGTTTATCATCTTTAAACTCTGAAAATGATTCGATTAATGCTATATTTTCCATACCAAATATTGTGTTATTTTTTTAAAATATTACTGTAACTACTGCTTCTTTTATATCTGCATAAGCAATTTCTTGTGTTTTGCTTACGGTTTCTTTTCCTTTTCCTATTTTTTTCGGTTCACGAGCTTGCCAAGATAGCGTAATAAATTCGTCGTTTGCGGCTGTTAGTGTAGCTTCTATCGTTTGTGTGGCTACTTTTACTATTAGCATTCTTCCAATGTTTTTTATATACTGTCTAACTATTTTTAGCGGTGTTCCTACTCCTACCGAGGCTACTTCTAACGAAAAATCTTGTTCTTCTCGGTCTAAATTATGTTCTACGGCTCTACTAATATCAATACAATCTTGCAAAATTACTCCTTTATCACCATCAAGTGTAATAATTATTTTGTTGGCATCTGTAATTGAAAAATCTACCAAAAATAAATCTGGTTTTTCTTGTAATCCTGTATTTATAAGTTCTAAAACCTTTTCTTTAAATGTCATCTTGTATAAAAAAAGGAAGCCCTGCTTCCTTGTATATCTAATAATTTGAATAGATATCGGTGCAAATATACAGTTTTTTATTTAATTTCAAATAATGTTTTTGGTTTTTTATAAAAAGGCGATAAATAGATGTTTCAAATTCATCCATTTATCGCATTTTTTATTTTATGGATAAAGATATTTATTCTTTAATTTTTCCTTGCACTTGATTTTTCAAATATAACTCTTTTGTCCTAAATACAATGAAAATAGGGTTTTTCAGCAGACCCTAATTGCTATTATTGTAAGCTTACGGCAAATTGTTGGATTGATAGTTTTGAAACTGATTAAAAGCTACTCTTTTTCATATTTCCCAACTACACTTGTTGCTAGTGCATTTCCTAAAACATTGGTTGCTGATCTAAACATATCACAAAAGTGGTCTATCGGTAGGATTAAAGCAATACCTTCAACAGGAATTTTGAACATACCGCAGGTGGCTGCTACTACCACAAGGCTTGCTCGTGGTACGCCCGCAATGCCTTTGCTGGTTAGCATCAATACAAATAACATGGTGAGTTGGGTAGGCATATCTAAATCTATTCCATAAACTTGTGCAATGAAAATACTGGCAAAGGTCATATACATCATACTGCCGTCTAAATTAAAGGAATATCCTAATGGTAACATAAAGGATACTATTTTATCTTTGATGCCAAATCGTTCTAACTCTTCGGTTAGTTTCGGAAAAACGGCTTCGCTACTGGTGGTTCCAAAAGCTATTACTAATGGACTAACAATGTGTTTGAGTAATGTTTTCATTCGGTGTCCTAAAAATACAAATCCTATTAGGAGCAGAAAAATCCAAAGTGTGGAAATGCCTACTAAAAATGAGGCGAAAAAATCACGATAGGTTACTAATAATTCTACAGCATCTTTTATGGCAAAAACCCCTGCAATGGCTCCAAAAACGCCTATCGGTGCAAATTTCATTACATAATTTACCATCTTTAATATGATGTGCGAGGTTTTATCGAGGGCATAAATTACGGGTTTTACATGGTTGCCAATGCTGGCAGCTGCTAATCCGAAGAAGATGGAGAAAACAACAATTCCTAATATTTCATTGGTTGCCATTGCCTCAAAAATTGATTTTGGGATAATATGTTCTATAAAATTTTGTGCCGAAAATCCATGCGTTTTGTCGGTTACATCGGCTGCTTTTGAGAGGTCGATGTTTGATAATTTTAGTCCTACGCCTGGTTTTAAAAAATTTACCCAAAACAGACCTATTAATAAGGAGATGAATGATGCCGAGAAGAACCAAGCCATAGCCCTACCTCCTATTCGACCAACGGTTTTTAAATCGCCCAGTTTTGCAATACCTACAACTAATGTTGAGAATACTAATGGTGCAATTATCATTTGTACTAATCGGATAAAAATAGTTGCCAGCAATTTTATTTTATCACTAAATGATTGTGCAAAATTGGTGTCGTAATTGTTGTGTACATAAATACCGAGAATGATGCCAAGTAGCATTGCTATTAGTATTTGGAAAGTAAGATTGGAAAGAATAGATTTTTTTTGCATAACTTTTGTTTTAATTTTGAGGGTAAATATACTTTATTTTTGGGAATTAACAATATTGAGTGTTTGTTGTTAAGTTTTCAATTCTCAATTTTTAATTCTCAATT
>DYPB01000357.1 GCA_020720185.1 Flavobacterium psychrophilum
TGTATTTCTGCCAACGCCAGTCTGTGAAAAAACTTCACAATCCTTTAAACAAAAGTATAAAAAAGTTTGGTAAAAAACTATATTTTTCTTATTTTTACGGCATGTAACACCTACAAGGAGTTTCTCGTTATCAGCTACAAATGAGTAGTTTAGAAGATAAAATAGCCGTTGATAATTTGGTTCGTTTTATTGATGCTTTTGTTGAGGTTTTGTTGGGGTTTTAGACCTTGCAAAATTATAGAAAAACAAAAGCTAGTGCTTGCCTTTTTTGAAACGCTATTTTATGGCTTAAAATATTGCATTTTAAGCCCTCTAAATTTTCAGTTTTTGCCAGTTCAGAGTTGTGCAACGGTTACGCTTGTTGGCAGAAGATTTAATTGCCCGTTTCGTCTCTCAATTCTTGAATTTTATCAATTGTCAAACCTGTAATTTTTGAAATTATTTCATTATTCAAACCTTCTTTAATACTATTTATTGCAATTTCATCTTTTAATTTAAATTCAGCTTCTGATTGCAAAGAAAACATTTCACTTGCTTTTAAGCTTAAACTGTCCATATAACGATTATAACCATATTGGTCTTCTTTTTCAAGACGCATAATGTCTAAAACTTCGTTAGCTTCTTTTAAACCTTTGGCTTTAAAGTTGTCTTTTACTTCACTATTTTTCAAGAAATAAACCCATTCATCAAGAGTATCTTTTGCAATGTCGTTGAATTGATTTACTTTTAATAAATAATATTCAGGGAAAATATCTGCAACTTCTTGTTTTACAAAAGTTTGCTTTTGTTTTTCAGATAATCCTAAAATGTCGTTTTGGTGTAAACCTCTAAAGTCAGTTCTACCACGATAAATATAATCTTGACCTTGACCAAGGTCAAAATAAACGATGTTTATAGAAATAACTTTTTTAATGTTCAAGTATTTATCTCCTAATTTATGATTTTCTGAAATGGCTTTTGAAGTTCCATATGCCATTCGGTGGAAGTAATCAATTTCATAAGTTGATTGTATCTCGATGATAATTAATTCATTTTTAGAATTATGAGTTAAAATATCTACACGATTAAACTTGTCGTCTTCGGTTTCTTGATTGCCTTCGCTTTCAAGAATTTGTTCTATTTTGATGTTATCAAACAACAATTCGCTCAAAAAACCTTCAAGCACTACAAAATTGGCTTTGTTTCTCAAAAGTCTTTTTATTGCCCAATCAAACGAAATTAGTTTCTTACTCATCA
>DYPB01000358.1 GCA_020720185.1 Flavobacterium psychrophilum
TCTTCTTGTAAAAGTTTATTTTCAGTAATTTCAACATAATCTTTGTCAAGTTCAAAACCAATATAATTTCTTCCCAATCGTTTGGCGGCTAATGCAGTCGTTCCTGTTCCGTTGAAAGGGTCTAAAACAATATCGTTTTCATCAGTCGTCATTAAAATCAAACGTTCAAGCAAATGTAAAGGTAATTGACAAGGGTGTTCATCTCTGTATTTGTTGTGTTTCATTCGGTGTATATCAGTCCAAACATCTGAAACCAAAGGACCAAAAGGGTGTAATAAACCTTTTTTCCCGCCATAATCTTTTGCTAAATATTTTGATTTGCGTTCTCTTTTATGAGGATACCGAATTTCGTAGAATTTTAATTGTTTTGCATTTTTTGCGTAAAATAAAATTCCATAATGTCCGGGTTGTAAGGTTTTTCCCATTGGTGCTGTTGGTGCGTCCCAACTTATCCAATGTTTAAAATCAGCAATCGTGTTTAAATGTGCTGCATAAAAAGTCAACCATTTCGGAATGTTATGTAAAAATATTGAACCTGTTGGTTTTGTCACTCTTACCATTTCCGAAATCCACGTTTCGCACCATTTTATATATTCCTGAACTTGTAAACTATCTTTGTATGAATTGTATCCTTTTTTCAAATTAAATGGCGGGTCTGCAAAAGTCATATCTACTGAATTATCGGGAATATTTTTAAATAATTCCAAACAATCGCCTTGCAATATTTTATTTGTGTAGTTTTCAATCATTTCAATTCTTTTTTAAGGGTTTTCTTAAAACGTTCAATTTCGTCTTTGTGAAATGTGAAAACATCATCATAAGCCGTTACCATTCGCATTAGGTCGCCTTTGCGAACATACCAACCAATTCCGTCAACAAAACCAATGAATTTTGCTTTCGGATAATATTTTGAAATTAAGTTTTTTATACTTCCCTCGGTTTTCGATTTGTCGCCTTGTCCAGAAGAAGTTGTTACAAGAAATGAACTTTCAATTATTATTTTCGGATTTTCTTTTGAAGGAATAATAAAATCCATAGTTCGCTTTGCGACTTTTTCTTTTGCAAAAAGTTCGTCTAAATCACCCTTTTCAAAAGGAATTTTTAAGTCTTTTAAAAGTGTAGCAATGTAAAATTCCGGATTATTTTCTGCTTTGCCCGAATATGAACCTTTTTCTTTGTATCTTACAAGTGTATCAATTAGTGCAGGAATTTCAAATTTTAGTTTTGAAATACT
>DYPB01000359.1 GCA_020720185.1 Flavobacterium psychrophilum
TTAGCGCAACAAGTTCTTTGCTGTACGGATTTCTGACCTCTAAAACTTGGTCGGTCGTCTGAAATTTTCCGTTGAAATAAATTGGATTCTTTGTCATCTTTTGAAGTTGATGATTCTACGAGATAATAATTTTCGGAATAAAAAAATACGAATTTATGTGTTATTTATCAATTTATTACGTAAATCGGTAATTTGTTCATCGGTTAAATCCGTAATCATTTTTATAAGTTCATTTGACAAACCTGCTAAAATTGATTTCTCAGCGACTTCTATTTTTTCTTCCGATTTTCCTTTAATTTTCCCTTTAATTTCGCCTTTCAGTTCGCCTTCAACTCTTGCGGTATTTAGGACATCGTTATCGCGCATAAAATTCACTAAATATTTTTCGTATCGTTTGCGTTCTTCGTCTGACATGTTTATTTGTGCCAATTTTTGTTCGGCTTTATCAATATTTTTTGAGGTTGATCCTTGAGCAACTTCGCTGTTTTTAAAAATATAAATCCATTCATCTATGCGTTTGGCTATAATATTTTTGTAGCGTTCGACTGTTATCAGAAAATATTCGGGAAAAATTTCTTTATCTACCATTTTATATTTTGGCGCAAGCAAATTCGGTATTTCTTCCCGTTGTTTTAGTTTCAAATATTCGCCCGTATTAAGCCCTTTAAAATTTGTGGTACCGTAATAAATATAATCTTCGCCAATCCCTAAATTAAAATATAAAATGCTGATTGATATAACTTTGCTTATGTTTGAGAAATCTCCGCCTAATTTTTGATGTTCTACAATTATCTTAGATGTTGAATACAACAAACTTTCCAAATAATCGGTTTCTCTTGTGTTTTGGATTTCAATATAAATTTTCCGTTTCAGACTGTCTTCAATCAACATGTCCACGCGAACAAATTTATCGTCTTCGTCTTTTGGGTTTGTTTCGCTTTCTAAAATATTCAGTATCTTAATGTTATCATCTTCCAATAAAGCTGATAAAAAACCTTCTAAAACATCAAAATTTGCTTTTTCACGAAGCAATGTTTTCATTGCCCAATCAAATCGTATTAGTTTTTTTTGACTCATTTGTTTTTACTTTAATTTTATAGCGCAAATTTAAACATTTTATCTCAATGTCTCAATATTATCAAAAATATAATCTGTAAGGCTAATAAAATAGTGAAAAAAACTGCACAAACCTAAATTTATGCAGTTTTTTTTAATTCTGATATCCGAT
>DYPB01000360.1 GCA_020720185.1 Flavobacterium psychrophilum
ATATGCCAATCCAAATGCACATAAATACTTGCATTGTCGCTCATTACCGATTTTATCGCAAAAAGATTTTCATACATCCAATTCAGATAATCTTCTTTATTCCAAATATCGCCGTACATTTTTTCTTCAAACGAACGAAGCTCTTCCATGTCAAGCTGTTCTTCGGCTTTTGCAATTTTTTCGGCAAGTTTTGGGTTACGGCGTATATAGACTTTTTTTGCATAATCGGCACCGCTTGCAAAGGGCGGGTCAATATAAACCAAATCGACTTTTATATCTTTGTCTTTCAGATATGCACAAGCTGAGAGGCACTCTCCACGAATAATTAAATTACTTTGCGTCTTTGCGTCTTTGCGGTTTAAATTTTCTTCACCGCTAAGACGCAAAGGCGCAACGACTTCAATAGTTTCAACTTCGTACAACGGCAAACCGCGTTTTATACGGTCGTAAACCTTGTCGTTATCACGGTAGCGTAAAACACGACGTGTACGTGTGAGGTTGTCCAAAATTGCTTGTCCTTCAACTGTGTTAGGGGTGTAGGGAATGTATTTTATTGGCATGGTTTTCTATTTTTTTCACCGCAAAGACGCTAAGACGCAAGGATTTTCTTAGCGTCTCTGCGCCTTAGCGGTGAAAGATTAAAAATTATTTACAAATCTAAAAAATCCGTCTTTCATTAACGGCACATTAAAATTAATCAAAAAACCAAGTTTCTTATCAGCTAATTTTAAATAAGAAATTATTTGAGCTTTGTGTACGGGAATAATCATTTCAACCGCTTTATTTTCAATAATAATTTCTTCTTCAACAAGAATATCTATTTTGAAATCTTTTGAAAGTTCAAAACCTTTATATTTTAAAGGAATAACAACCTGACTTTTTGCTTTTATTCCTCTTAGTTCAAGTTCTTTCAATAAACACAACTCATAAACAGACTCTAACAAACCCGGTCCCATTTCTTTATGAACTGTAATACAAGCATCTAATATTATTTTTGATAATTCATTTAATCTTTCGTTTGTCATATTATTCTTTTTTCTTTGCGACTTTGCGTCTTAGCGGTTTAATTTTCACCGCAAAGACGCAGAGACGCAAAGTGGTTATTTAAAAAAATCTATAATTTTATTATTGAAAACTCCTAAATTTTCTTCCAACTTTTTATTATCCTCTAAAAACAGATATTGAAATTTTGAATACCCAAATTTTTCGTTGTTCATGCGTAAAA
>DYPB01000361.1 GCA_020720185.1 Flavobacterium psychrophilum
GGTATAATGGACAAAAAGTAGGCTAATTTAAATACAATTTCTTCATGTGGACAAAAAGTAGGCTACTTTTTCGAAAACTATTTGAATATTCAATTTGAATAAATTATTTTAGCAATGTCAAGCTAAACGGAAACAAGCTCTGCCGGAGGGCAACCTGTCAGGGATAAACTTGATGTTCGACAAAAATGTCAATCAAAGGAAACCATTGTGTTTCCTTTGATATTTTTAGAGAACCCTATGCCTTTAAAAACTCATCAATGAATTTCTTTTTTCGTTTGACAGACAATCCATTATGATTACGTAATTTGTTTTTTAAATCAGCAAAATGACCATCAATTGCGTTTGTTGTATTTGGGATTCCAAGCTCTATAAAATCATACCATGTAAATAACCATTTCAAGTTGGTTATCAGACTTCTGTGTGCACTTCGCAACCTTTTATGGGTGTAAAAACTTTTTCCTGTTTCTTTACTGATTGTTCTTTCGCTCAGAAAATCTTTCCACTTTGTATGCCAATCGTTTAAAGCTCCTTCAAACGACTCTTTGTCTGTCATTTTCATTAAATTGACTATCTCTTTTAATTCTTTTGCCGCAATTAACTTGGGATTTTTCGTGATATATCTTCTGATTATTGCAACTTGATGAAACTGACACATTTGCACCGGAATATTTTGGAATGATTGAATTAAACCTTTTCTTCCGTCACAGACAATTGCCATAATTGTATATCCATTATCATTTAATTCTTTTATTCCTTTTATATACAACACATTAGTTTCATTTTTGACATAATATTTTAAAAGATTTTCCTTTGTTATAGAATCTTTAAAAAGCATTACACCAAAACTCCTTCCCCAATATGTAGTATCCATTAAAACAATAACTTGTCTTGGATTTTTTGTTGTTTTTTCAACTTTATACAAATCAATCTTTCTCTGTATTGTTTTTATCGAACAACTATACTTTGAAGCTAATTGGCTATAAGTCTGTTTTCCGTCTTTATATTCAATCCATAAATCTTTGACAATAATTCTGTTACCACTTAAAAATTGCTTTCTGCAAGCATGACATTTGAACAACTGTTTTCCGTTATGAAAACCATTTTTTTTCGTAATTGAACTGTTACAAAATATGCATTTTTTTTATTCATAGTATTTGATTTGCCGCAAAGCTAATCGGAATATGGTTTACAAAGGTTTTCAGCCTACTTTTTGTCCATTAAGCC
>DYPB01000108.1:0-4526 GCA_020720185.1 Flavobacterium psychrophilum
GTTACACCAGAGGGAACGTTTTATTCTAACATTCCAATAATCCCAGATTCAACATTAACAGCAGGAACTTTTTTAGTTGGTGATTTTAACAAATTATTAGTATTTAATCATACTGATGGGTTAAAAATCGAAATAGGGCGTGATGCTGACGATTTTACGAAAAACATGGTTACTATCATTGCGGAGCTAAGATTTTCGAGCTATGTACCTGCAAATGACCGTGAATCCTTTGTTTACGATACATTTGCAAATGCAAAACTTCACATAGAAGAAGACGTTTAATTGATAACATAAGGCAGGCCTTTGAGTCTGCCTTATAAATTTTTGTTAAAATGAAAAAAATCAGATGTTTTGATAATTTCAGTAAAACAGAGAGAATTTATTTAGATAATCAAGAGACTAGAAATGCTATTAATTTAGGTATATTGAGAGTAATTGAGATTATCGAAAATAAAGAGACTTTCACTACTGAACAGCCTGAAGATAAGCCAAAAAATAAACCGATACACCGTAAAAAATAACTGATAAATTTAATCTCATGGCACTAAATAATCCAAAAACAATAGGCGACAAATTTATCCAGATAGTCGCAATTTCAGATGTTGACGGTAATGTTATAACTCCTGCTAAATCAACAGACAGTGGGGCTATGAATGTTAATATAGCATCAGTAAACGGCAAAGTTTCTGGGAGTTTTTTCGGTGATAATTTTGTTACTACTAACAGAATCCCGACTTATGCCGCAAAATGGTCTCAAGGGTTGCCAGTGCACGAGTTCGATTTAACAATTGAAAACGGTGCAAAATGGGAAGTTGTGCCGGATGCTGTTACGAGCGGATTATTCGACGGCTCATGTAGGTTTAAACTTTCAGGGTTAAATAAATCTAAGATTTTCGCTACAACAAAGAAAAAAAATCGGTATTTGCCTGGTCATTTATCATATTTCGGATACACAATCACTTGGAATGGTGTTGATTCAGCAAATGGGGATTTTGTTATGTTAGTTGGCGCAATTAATCGTGGCCCATCTGGCTCCAGTGGCGATATTCGGGACGGTATGGTTTTGGGTATTGTTAGAGAATCAGGAGTAACTAAAAAAGTAGTAAGATTTTACAAAAATTTCACAATTTATTATGAAAAAATACTCTCAGAATGCACAATAAACTGCGAAACTCTTAATATTTTTGAACATCAGGTAGGTTATTATGGCATTCACCCATCTGTATTGTGGTATTTTAACAAAGATTTAAGGCAACATGAACTGTTAAGTTACGATAAAGTAGAATCAGTTTTAACAACAGTATCCGACCCAAATTTATCTTGGGGGGTGTATCTTAAAAATGATGGAAACACGGCCGCATTGGAGATGTATTGCGGTTCGATGGAGTTCGGAAATTACACTAATAGACCTGAACTATTCGATGCAAGCGCACGGATTTTAGTCGATGAAATTAACATTGCATCTATTGCGGTTGATTCAAATGACACGGATGGCAGCGGTTTTCTAGCTGCGTATAAAGTCCCAGAGACTGTTAGTATGATTTCAGAAGTTAGTGTTAGCAATGTTTATAGTAATTTTAACAACACAATTAGCAATCAATTGCTCTCAATTCAGGGCGTCGGTACAGCCAGTAGACCGATAACGTTAAACATATACATGCTCGACGAATCGGATGTAACAGCTACATTCACAGCGTTAAAGCAAGGTGTTAATGTTTTGCAAAGAGCATTGTCGGCTACTGTTAATCATGCTAATAGACAATTGGCGATGCAATTTACTTTAATCTCCACGTCGGGATTGCCTGTTGATGTGAAGAATTTCGGGCTGCTGTTAATGCCTAAAAAAGTTGCTGTTTTTACACTTACAAGCGCATTAAGTACGACAGCGACAAACGTTAATGTACTTTTACAAACTCAAGATTTATTTTAATATGAGAAAATTTAGACAAAAAATAATGATTATCAGAAAAGTGCATAGTTCAAAAATTGATATTATCGCTTTTATAATGCTGTATTCTGTTATATTTTATTTTAATCTTGGATTTAATACATTATTTCAGATTATTTCTATATTTTTGCTTTTGAGAATCCTAAAGAAATAAAAATTATGTTCATAGATAGCAGCTATTTTAAAGGTATTATTAACATTCCTACCAATCTGGATGGTGTTAGCGAACAATTAACCGACTACATCGACAGATTAGAAAAAAAATACCTGATTCTTGCGCTCGGTCAATCGCTATATTATGAATTTATAGCAGGTTTGTCTGAGCTTGTTATCGACCAGAAATGGTTGGACTTGAGAGATGGTAAAGTCTATCAATTCACTGATTTAAAAGGATTAACGAGAACGATAAAATGGACAGGATTAAAAAATTCTGATAAAATTAGCTTTTTAGCTTATTTTATCTATGCTGAGTTCGTGCAAGATAATTTTGAAACTTTTAACACTTCTTTTACAAAAAATATAGGTGAAAATAACAACATCTCAGACCCAAGCCAGCGCATTTTAAAAGCGCATCGGCTCGGAATTGAACTGTACGGAACATTGCCAATTGGAAATTTTGAATATAATCTAACAGATTCAGAAATAGGCACATACGCATACTTCTGCCCTGTCCAAGTTTCAAATCAAGTCGGACTTGAAAATCAAAATAATCTATTTAATTTCATTTACAGAGCTAATAAAGCAGATAACACAACGTATCCAAATTGGCTGTTTACAGCAATTTACAAACCGAACTTTTTAGGATTTTAAGAGATGATATACATTGAAGATATTCTAACAGCAGCCGTAAACCGCATCAAGACAGGCGGGAATATATCGCAAATTGTTGATAATTACGATAATACATTTGTCGTTTATACTGATAATCTTGGCAGCGTGGATGCAGATTTGCGGGTGATTATAGGCACTTATCAATACACTATTGTATCTGTTAATAATTTGCTAAAAACATTCACCATAACAGTATCTAGTGCAGACCCTGAGCCGACAGGCAGCGCATGGGAATTGGCCGTTTTTTTTATGTTCGGTCATCGCATTGAATTAGATAACATACTGAATAACAAGACAAAAGCAAAAAAAGATTATCTAAATTATCCTTTTATTTGGCTTTTGACTGATTATGAAAAAACCGCCGCAAAAGATGAATTATTTGATGTTGTAGAGTACGAAGCAAATATTAACATTGCGTTAGTTGAAAAAACCCAACAAGGCTACATCGCAAGCCAAAGATTAGAGCAGAAATTTAAAAAAGTTTTAGACAAAATATTTTATCTACTTGAGACAGAGCTAAATAATCGCCCGATTTCTGATTTTTTTTACAAAAAATCGTATGGCAAAAACGTAAAATTTAATCAGGTACACCGATATTTTTATGGTTCAAGTGATAAAAGTAAGAACGTATTTACGAATAACTTTACGGATGCAATCGAATTAGAAACGAGCTTGGCAGTTAAATTTAACACTTCAAATTGCATTATTTACTAATTTACTAATTTTAAAATTATAACATTATGGCATACAATGAATTAACATGCGGCGCTAACCTAGGGAATACAGGGCTGCAAAATTGTAAAGAAAATTTTGGATACTGGAAACGCTTAATATTAGCACCTGCCGATTCTTTTATTGATACCCAAGCAAATGCGTTATTAGACGCAACTTGGGAAACGAAAATCAACGACGATGTAGCTGTTAGATTTTATCCGCTCCCTGAAAATGGTTTGTTTGAGCCAGAGCAGGAAGCTACCGTATACGAAGAATTAATGGCGGGCAAAAAAGAATTTATCAGAGAGGGCAAAGACCGCTTTACATCTTCATTAATTAACATTAGCCTGCACAATCATAAAGAATTGCGCAAACATAACGGTCGAAGCAATTTGGGCGTTTTTATCCTAACATCAGAAGGCTATATCCTAGGATATACAGATGACGGCGTTAAGCTTTATCCGCTGTCTCTTGATGAATTTAGGGTAGAAAAGCGCACAATCGCAACAGGCGAAAACATTGACCGTACAAAATTATACGTATCTTTTTCCGATTCATCTCAGTGGAATGATAGGGGCGCTTGGGTGAAGCCCACCGCTTTCAATCCTATTACAGATTTGTTAGGAATTAAGGATGTAAAATTAACAGTAACCAACCAGACAACATCAGGTGCAACCGTTAGAGTTGTGGGGTTTTCTGATAATATTGGAGTTGAGAATCTTGTCTTAGCTGATTTTGTTCTTGTTACATCAGCGGGGGCAGCAGTTTCTATCACAAGCGTTACCGAAATTGGGGACGGTTATTATACGCTGGTTTTCACAGCATTAGCAGGAGGCCATGTTTTAGACCTTGAAAATCAGCCTGCAATGACGACAAAAGGATACGAGACATTAGATAGTGTAACATTCACAATTTCTTAACGTTATGAAAAAGATAAAAGTTGGCCGCAAATGGCTAACAATAGGCAGCACTAGAGAAGTTAAGAAAGAAGTTGAGCCGAAAAAGAAATCTAAATAGCATAAAAAAAGCCCGA
>DYPB01000108.1:4626-6375 GCA_020720185.1 Flavobacterium psychrophilum
TTTTGATTGTCATTTTCGATAATTTTAGCTTTTTGCAGGCCGTCCAAAATAAACTTTTTTGCAAAAGCAATGTTATCAGGGTCTTCCCTGTAATTGTACCATTCAATTTTTAGTTCAAAAGGTATGTTAATTTTCGATTTTATGGCCTGTTTGGCTATAATAGAACATAGTAAAGTTTCCGATTTTTTTATTTTCGCAGCGATAAACTTGTTTGTCCTCTCAAGATTAATGTATTCATTTAGGGTTGTTAATTTTTTGTTAATAGTGAATGTGTGTATCATATAAAATGTATTAAAAAACCCGCTTCAATTTTTTAAAAAAGAAGCGGGAAAACTATGAAAACAAAAAAATGACTTAATTCCAGTATGGTTCGATTAAAAAATGAGCTGGCCGCACGTTTGCATACCATTTTTTGCTCATACTGCAATGTTACAAATAATTTTCAATACTAAAAAGTTAATTGATTGTTAAATTTATAAATCTGATAAATCCTTTATTTTTTTAGGTTTTTTTTGTTAAAATTGTTGATAAATAATATATTTGTAAAAAAAAAAGCAATGTTTTTCAAGGAATTGTTAGAAAAGTTTGAATCTTTCGACATCGACAAGTCAATAGACAATGCAATGTTAGATTATGAGTATGACTATGTACTTAAAATTCAGGAACAATTACAAGCCGGAATTGATGGAACTGGCAAAAAAATGAAAACATTCGGGGCTTTAATAGGTGTTTACAGTCCTTTTACTGAGGCAGTTAAGCAAAGCAAAGGACAGCCAACTGACAAAGTTACACTCAAAGATACTGGCGATTTTTATCGGTCAATGGAAATAGATGCGGCTGGAAATGATTGGAATGTAAATGCTGAATTTGATAAAGACGATGGGAATATTGCTGATAATGTTGATGTTAGATTTGTTTTAGATTTAACTAAAAAAAATTTTAAAAAGTTTTTTGGTGAAAATTCATATTTTAGAAATCAATTACAAGATGATGCGAGAAATTTTATCAAAACTATATAAAAAACCAGATAATTTTTACACTGAATTATCGGAATTGCCACTATGGAATTGGTTTAAGGTTCAGGAAACTGGCGATTTAAAGTATTTTTTCATAGATTACGAGAACGCAAAAGAGATACCGATATTTTTTGAGCAGTTGTTAATCAATATGTTAGAGCAATTTGAGCGTGTTGATAATGCTTTTTTGAGATTAAAGGCCGATGCGCTTTATTACGAATCGAAATATCTAACAACAGGCAAAAGTAGCTGGCTAATGGAATCAAAGGCTGTTGAAGAAAAAATAAAAAATATCGGAAATTCAGGATTAAGTTTGGAAGATTTTTTAAATTACATTGAAATAACATTCAAGCAATTAGGCAGCTTGGATGCGAAGAAAATAAGCACAAAAAGGGCTTATTCTTTGTATCATAAAGCGTTAGATATTAACAGTAAAAAAATATCGGGAAATGGCACAAATTAAGAGGATAGACATATATGAGGGTGGGAACCCGTTTCAGGATGTTAATAAAGCGCTAATAGAATTGATTGAACTTGAAAAAACTTTAGTGGATAACAACAAAGTTTTGCAGGCTCAATTTTCAAAAATAACATTATCTGGTTCGGGCAAGGAAACGGCCGAACTTGTTAAAATGATAGAAAGTTTGCGGGCTGAGATAGACAAACTAAAAGCAACAAAAGAAACGCTAACAGCACTCGAAAAAGCTGAGAAGAAAGTTAAACAGGATTTAAT
>DYPB01000362.1 GCA_020720185.1 Flavobacterium psychrophilum
TATGTAAAACAATTCGATATTTTTATAGACCAAATAGAAATTGGAGGTTGCTTAGTTTATAATGAAACCGACGAAAACGTAAAATATTTAGCCGAGAAAACAGAAAAACCTATTAAAAAATATGCCTATAATACACTGCCACATCTTTTAAAAAATGGAAAAACTTATCTATGGAATGAAGAAGGAGAAATTCCGTTACAAGTTTTTGGCAAGCACAATGTACAAAATATGGCGGGTGCCATGCGAGTTTGTCAGATCATGGGAGTGGATGAAAAAGGTTTTATGGAAGCTATTGGTAGTTTTGTAGGGGCAGGAAAACGTTTAGAAAAATTGGTCGAAACAAAAAATGCAGTTTTATTTAAAGACTTTGCTCATTCACCATCCAAAGTAAAAGCCACTGTGGAAGCAGTAAAAAGTCAATTTCCTGATAGAAAATTAGTCGCTTGTTTTGAATTACACACTTATAGCAGCTTAAATCCCGTTTTTTTTAAAGATTATGAAGGAACTCTCAATCCCGCCGATGTGGCAATAGTTTTTTATTCGCCTCATGCAGTATCTATCAAAGGTTTGGCTGAGATTTCAGTAGAACAAATTAAGAAATCTTTTAATCGAGATGATTTACAGGTATTTACCAATCCATTGGAATTTAGAGATTACCTATTTAACCAAGATTTAACTCATGTTTCCTTGCTCTTGATGAGCTCCGGAGATTATGGAGGAATCGATTTTGAGACATTAAAATCAAATATTTACGGAAAAATCAGTTGAAGTGGAATAGTTTATGATACTTTTGCAACTATTATTATAATTTTTTAACCCAAAAATCAATATTATGAGATATTTATTATTATTTACAGTCCTTTCACTTCCGGTATGGATGGCAAATGCCCAAGAAGAACCCAAAAAAGAAACTACTGTTGAAATTCAAAAAACGGCAGACGATAAAGCACTTCTCACTCCAATAGAGCCAATTTTTATATTGGATGGCAAAGAAATTTCCAAAAGTGATACAATTCCTCCCGATGATATTCACTCTATCAAAGTGGTAAAAGGAAAAGAAGCCATAGAAAAATATGGTATTAAAGCAAAAGATGGAGTTATAGAAATCATTTCTAAAAAAAATCTTGAACAAATAAAACTTATAGAAGCTAAAGAAATAGGAGCAAGTAAAACCCAAGATGAAATAAAAAAAGCTGAACAGCAAAAAAATGAAGCCG
>DYPB01000109.1 GCA_020720185.1 Flavobacterium psychrophilum
ACTTCTCTATAAATTGGGAAGTTTTTTTTTAAAAAAACTTGTAAAAGTAAAAATTAAATTTGATTAACATTTAATTTTATTTACTTTTGCAATCATTTTAAAGCTATAATTGGTCTATGGTGTAATGGTAACACAACTGTTTTTGGTGCAGTCTTTCAAGGTTCGAATCCTTGTAGACCAACTTTAAAAATGATTTAAAGCGTTGAAAAAAAATGTTTTAAATCGTTTTTTTTATTTCATTATTTTAAGCCAATATGAAGATAGCATATTTTTGCAAAAGAATTAAATATAAAAACTGTTTTATTTAATCCTGCTTTGCATTCCAGAAGTTATGAGCCTGATATAGAAGAATTTAAAACAAAAAAATATAATCCATTATTATACTTTATTTTAGGAAAAAACGATCTTTTGATTAAACCTGAAAAAACTATTTTGTTAATTGAAAATGAGAACTTTAATCTCATGTTTTTTGAACATGGACACGATACACCATATCAATTATTCAAATCCGTAATCACAGATATTATTGCAGAAAATTCTTAATAAAGATATTGAAAATCAATCTTTTTTGTTACTTTTGACGAAAATTATAACCTAAAATATCAAAAAATGGATCAACAACAAATAAACATAGAACTTGACGAAAACATTGCCGAAGGAATTTACTCAAACCTTGCAATAATTAACCATTCTGCATCAGAATTTGTAGTAGATTTTGTAGCAATGATGCCTGGTGTACCAAAAGCAAAGGTAAAATCGAGAATTGTACTAACGCCACAACACGCCAAACGATTAGTAAAAGCGTTGGCCGAAAATGTGCATCGTTTTGAGATTGCTCATGGCGAAATTAAAGATACCGAACAGCCAACTATTCCGTTAAATTTTGGTCCAGCTGGTCAGGCATAAAATTATTATTCGATAATTTAACCGTTATATTCAAAAAAAATATACCTTTGATATAACGGTTTCTTTGTATATATATGTCAAATTTAAAAGCTTTTCAAGATTATTTGCAATTAGAGAAGAACTATTCTCGACATACCGTAAAGGCTTATCTTGATGATATACAGCATTTTAAAAAATTTGTAGCAATAACATTCAATCAAAATGATTTAGAAACTATAAATTACTCTCAAATTAGATCTTGGATTGTAAGTTTAGTCGATAATAAAATTAGCAATAATTCTATAAATAGAAAGATGCAATCGTTAAAAGCGTTTTACAAATTTTTATTAAAAATTAAACAAATAGAAATCAATCCATTATTAAAACATAAAGCTTTAAAAACGGCTAAAATCTTACAAATTCCATTTTCTGAAAAAGAATTAGATAATGTTTTAAATCATACAATTTATAGCGATGATTTTGAGGGCTTTAGAAATAAATTAATTATTGATTTATTTTATACAACTGGTATCAGACGATCAGAATTGATACATCTAAAGATAAAAGATATAAATTTATCATCTAAAACCATCAAAGTTTTAGGTAAACGAAATAAAGAAAGGATTATTCCAATTTTAGAAATAATTGAAATTGAAATAAAAAAATATTTATCAGAAAGAGCTATTTTACAGGAAATTATAGATTTTGAGTATCTTTTTTTATCACAAAATGGTGTTAAATTGTCAGAATCATTTGTTTATAGATTAATAAATTCATACTTTAGTGGTGTTTCAGAAAAGCTAAAAAAGAGTCCGCATATTTTAAGACATACATTTGCTACTCAATTACTTAACCATGGTGCAAATTTGAATTCAGTGAAAGAATTATTAGGACATTCAAGTCTTGCATCGACTGAAATATACACACACAGCAGTTTATCAGAGTTAAGAAAAGTATATGGCAATGCACATCCGAGAAATCAAAAAAAATAATTAGAAAATGAGAGAAATTTTTAAAGGCTCGTACAGCGAAGCAATGAATGTAAAAAATTTATTGAATAACATTGATATTGAAGTATTTACAATAAATGAAGTTATGGCAAATATAGAACCTTGGGTTGTTACTTCTGGAGGTTATAAGCCCGTATCGTTAAGGGTTAATAAAAATGATTTTGAAAAAGCAAACCATTTAATGGAGGATTATAACAACGGAAAATTAGAAATTTAAAAAAAATGTTCAACTAAAAATATTAAAAATTATGAAAGTAGCCATTCACGCAGTAAATTTTACAATCGATAAAAAATTAGTCGATTATTCAGAAGATAAAATGAATAAATTAGAGAAGTTTTATGACAAAATTATAGCCGCCGATGTGTTTTTTAAAGTTGAAAAAACATCGGAGAAAGAAAATAAAATTGCCGAAATTAAAATTTTAGTTCCTGGAGATGAGTTTTTAGTAAAAAAACAATGCAAATCATTTGAAGAAGCCGTCGAAGAATGTTCGGAAGCATTAGAAAGATTATTGCTGAAACGGAAAGAAAAAATTGCTTAAAAAAAATCCCATCTTGTAAAAAGATGGGATTTTTTTTCTGATAATTTATTCCAAAATATTTATTATTTTTATTCCAAATATTACTCCATCTGTTTGAATATCATTTTGATAAGATTTTACATAATCAATTCTAAACATTTTAAATTTTCCGAAACCAAGGTTATCTAAACCAATAGAAATCTCTGTATATGTTTTTAATTTTGGAACTGCTAATGAATGAAGACCTAAAACTAGATTAGTTTTTAACAAATTTAAAAGCGGAATTTTATTCATTAAAAATCCCTGATCATTATATTCGGAATGGAACTCAAAATAAGCATCGTTTGTACTATTTGAATAATAGGGCAACAAATTAAAAACATTCAAATATTTATCGGATTGTCCTATATGTGCCTGATTTCCATTAAAATGCTTAAAATCAATAAATGCAATATCCGTTGCATTAAAAAACTTACCTGCCTTTGCATTGATGGAAATTTCGCCCATGTTTGATAGGTCAAAATCATAATAAATTTTTGCATTAAGATGGTCAAATTCATATTTTGTATCATTTGCGGCAAAGGTTTTTTCATAACCTAAAAATAAAGTTGGGTATTTTTTGTTTCTTAAATTAAATTTCCCATCTGGTCGTGAAAGGTATTTATTGGCAAAATTTATCCTAAAATCTAATCCAATTTTCATTAAATCATGTTGGTCAAATCCAGCATTTACATAATCATTTTGATCTATAGGATTATTTGAAGTGTATAATTTATCTTTGCTAATTACCGTATAATCAGTAGTGTTAAACAAAGGTTTTCGGTTTTGATACTCTATTTTTGAATTTAGATTAATTCCATTTGCAATATCTTGTTTATAATTAATTTTTGCAAATTCAAGATTATACAATTTCATATAATTATCCATAAAAAAAAGTGTACTAATATCATTAATGAATGGAGAAATAGCAGGATTGTCATTAAATTGTGAAACTTTTGTTCCTCCAGAAATTGCAATTTCAGCATAATTCTGATTATTCAATCGATGAGAATATTCTCCAGATATCCTAGCTCTTTTATCAGAAAATCCGTAGTTTATGGTCGAATTTATTTTAGAAAATTTACCATCTTTATCACTCCATTTATAATATTCAAAACCCGATGACAGCGAATAACCTTGCACAGTATTGAACGAAAACGATGAGATGTCTATTAATCCTTTATATTTAAAAGAATGTTTTTTGAAACTATTTTTATAATCATAACCAAAAATAAAATCAAGAACACTAAATTTATTATGTTTTTTATCTATCGAATCTAAATATCTTTCAGATTTTCTAATCAACAATAAGCTGTCTTTTTTTGTATAATCTGTTTTTTCCTCAATAGTTAAAGGCATTGGTCTAACATTTTCCCAAAATTGATTGTCTTTTTTATTGGCATTATCTTCAAATGACAAAATTTCGTTATTAAATGTTTTTTTATCAAAACTATCTATAAATTCATAATTTGAAAAAACATAGTTAAACCCACCCGAGAATTTTATTCCAAATGCACCAACCTTAAAATCAAGTTGTTGTGCATTTTTAGACCAAATTTTGCTTTTAGAATTATAGGAATAATTTTGTTTTAAATTGATAAATTCAGTAAATTCATCCTGCATTCTATATCCTTTTGTAGTAAAATCTACGGCATAAATAGCATAAGAATCGTCCACAATATAAATAAATCCTTCAAAAACAGGTTCTTTATCTCGTTTTGGGAGAACTTTAATTTTATAAATTTGTTGATTATTTTCATCAAAAAACGAGCCTTCTAATTTATATTTATAATAATTAAACGCATTGTTGGCAATAGGAGAAATTAAATTTATACCTAATGAAATGGTATTGTTATAAAAATCATAGTTAGTGTTTTTTGCAGTATTGTAGCTATATCCTTTATCGTTACCCGATATTTTTGAGGCAATAATTTTTTCTTTAATGTTATTCGGTTTTTCAAAAATTACTTTAGAAATGGTTTCCGATAAATAGATAATTCCGCTACCTGTTGAATCTAAATTTGATCCAAAATCTTCTCCCATATCAATCTTTTGACCTAATATTTTTTTAGGCATATCTTTTATTTTAAAGATTCCTTTTGAATAAAAATCGGCTTTAAAACGGGCTGTTTTATCACTATTTTGCTTTCTATTTTCGATGGCATTTTGAATAATTGCTATTGCGGGATTTACTTTTCTATCAATAACTATTTCATTTAGTGCAATTTGCTCTTCATTCAGTACAACATCTAAAATAAAAGGAAACTGATCGATATTGATAGTTGTTTTCTGATTCTTGTAACCTAAACTTTTAAAAATAATGGTGTATTTTCCAAGATTTTTTACATTTAATTCATATTTTCCCTGATTGTTTGTACTGGTATTGTTATAAGTACCTTCTAAAAAAACATTCACGGATTGTATAATAGTTCCTTTATTATCAGTAATAGTTCCTTTTATTTGGGCAAAGTTTAAGGTTGAAATAAGTAATAGGAATAAAGAGAATATTTTTTTCATAATTTTATTTTTATTTAATGACGATAATGATGTTGATTTGTTACAAAAATAGAATTTATAATTTAGAATGTTTCTTGAAAAAGTATAAAATTTCATTCGTTTTTAATAGCTATATTTCATTTTTATTGTGTTGTAAAAAGAAAATCGTGGGCAGGGCAGTTTCATTTTTTATATCAGATAGTTGAAATTTAAAAAAATCTACTACTTTTGCCATTCGAGACTTAAAAGTCAAACTGTACGAAATAAAATCAAAAAAAACCAATGGCAAAAAATTTAGTTATCGTCGAATCACCAGCAAAAGCAAAAACCATAGAAAAATTTCTTGGTGCAGAATATCAAGTAGAATCAAGCTATGGTCACATTGCAGATTTACCCTCAAAAGAAATTGGGGTTGATGTAGCTAATGGTTTTAAACCAAAATATGAAGTTTCTGCAGATAAAAAAGCTTTGGTAACCAAATTGCGAGGATTGGCAAAAAAAGCAGATATGGTTTGGCTGGCAAGTGATGAGGATCGAGAAGGAGAAGCCATTTCGTGGCATTTGGCAGAGGAATTAAATTTAGATAAGAAAAAAACCAAACGAATTGTTTTTCATGAAATTACAAAAACTGCCATTTTAAAAGCCATTGAAAATCCAAGAGAAATTGACTATAATTTGGTTAATGCACAACAAGCTCGAAGAGTTTTAGACCGATTGGTTGGTTATGAATTATCTCCTGTTTTATGGCGAAAAATAAAAGGAGGATTATCAGCAGGAAGAGTGCAATCTGTATCAGTAAGGTTGATTGTTGAAAGAGAAAGAGAAGTTTTGAATTTTAAACCTGTTGCTTCTTATTCTATTGTGGCAGAATTTGTTAATGAAGCTGGAAAATCATTTAAAGCTAAATTGCCAAAAAATTTTAATACTAAAAAAGAAGCAGAAGATTTTTTAGATAAAAATATCGGTTCTATATATAAGGTAGGTGATTTAGAAACCAAACCAACCAAAAGAACACCTGCACCTCCATTTACAACCTCGACTTTGCAACAAGAAGCGTCTCGAAAATTATACAATTCGGTATTGCAAACTATGACTTTAGCACAACGATTGTATGAAGCAGGTCTCATAACCTATATGCGAACTGACAGCGTTAATTTATCAAAAGATGCTATGGATGCTGCACAAGCAGAGATTATTAGTTCGTATGGAGAAGCGTATTCTAAACCAAGAATTTTTGCCAATAAAAGCAAAGGAGCTCAAGAGGCACACGAAGCCATTAGACCTACAGATATGTCTATACATACCGTAAACATTGATAAAGATCAAGCCAGATTATACGATTTAATTTGGAAAAGAACTTTGGCAAGTCAAATGTCAGATGCGG
>DYPB01000363.1 GCA_020720185.1 Flavobacterium psychrophilum
AAATCATGTACAGTTAACCACAGAAGTGATATACTAAAACCATTGCAGTAAATGGGTTTTAAATATATTATGAGTGATAAATCAAATAATAATTTAAGTTTTGCAGATTTAATAGCTAAAAAGGTATGTCCCGACAATAAATTTCTTGAAGAAATGAATGAAATAATTCCTTGGGGAGAAATACAAATATTTTTCAATAAACATTTAAAACGTAAAGACACAAAACTGGGCAGACCTGCATTTCCGACAATGCTCATGTTTAAAATCCACCTTCTTCAACAATGGTATGACCTTTCAGATATGCAAGCAGAATTTCAAATTTGTGACAGATTAAGTTTTAAAAAATTTTTGGGCTTAAAAATAGAAGATAAAGTTCCTGATTCTACGACTATCGAGAACTTTAGACACTTAATGGAAGAAAACAATTGGGGCGAAAAGCTTGTAAAAATGTTTGACGATTACTTTGTATCAAAGGGATTAATCCGAAAAGAAGGTAATATAGTTGATGCCACTTTTTTAAAGGCATATTCCAAAAAGACAAAAGATGAAGAAAAGAAAACTGATATTGATGCGGAATTCGGGCATAAAGGGTTTGGATACAGCGGAACAATTAACTTGGACATAGATTCTAAACTGATACGTAAAACAAATACAACATCAGCAAAGATTTTAGATCATCAATCAGTAGAAGATGTTTTAATTGGTGATGAAAAGCAGATTTATGGAGACAAAGGCTATGCGCCTGCTCGAAAAATATTAAAAGCTAAATTAAAAAATTGCAAACTTAAAATTATGTATAAAAGAAAACGTGGCAAGAAAAATGAGTCTACCCCTGAGCTTCATCCGTTAAAAACAGCGGCAAACAAAAAATATACAAAAATCAGAGCAAGAGTAGAGCATCCGTTTGGGATTATTAAATCAGCGTTTAAATTCATAGGATTAAGATATAGAGGACTTGAACGGGTGGCGCATAAGTTTAATTGTCTTGCGCTGGCATACAATTTCAGAAGGTTTGGCTTTCTTCTAAGAAGGGAATTTGACCAATTACAGGCGAAGTGTGCCTAAAAACAGCAAAATCGAAGCTAAAAGACCTATTTATAAGCAAAATAGGCTGATTTTTTGTTAAAAATTTGATATTAAAAAATATTAATACGAATTTTTGGTTCTACTGGAAAGTTTTTCACAAAATCATGATATTTTTCCGCATCCTC
>DYPB01000364.1 GCA_020720185.1 Flavobacterium psychrophilum
GCATAATCGCCGCTGGTAACACTGTTTAACCAGTTTTCATTGCTTAAATACCAATCGATGGTTTTTTCTAAACCTTCTTCAAAAGTTACTGATGGTTTCCATCCTAATTCTTTGTTTATTTTTGAGGCATCAATGGCATATCGCAAATCGTGTCCTGGACGGTCTTTTACATAAGTTATTAATTCAGCTGATTTTCCTGCTTCTCTACCTAATTTTCCGTCCATTTTGGCACATAACAGTTTAACTAAATCAATATTTTTCCATTCGTTAAAACCGCCAATATTATAGGTTTCGTGATTTTTTCCTTCATGAAAAACCAAATCTATTGCTGCTGCATGATCTTCAACAAAAAGCCAATCTCGGGTATAATTTCCATCACCATAAACAGGTAAAGGCTTGTTATTAATGATATTATTGATAAAAAGCGGAATCAATTTTTCAGGAAAGTGATAGGAACCATAATTGTTAGAACAATTAGTAATTACAAAAGGTAATCCATAAGTTTCGCCATAAGCCCGTACAAAATGGTCAGAACTTGCTTTTGATGCTGAATAAGGTGAATTTGGTTGATAGGGCGTAGTTTCTTCAAAAAGTCCTGTTGCACCAAGGCTTCCATAAACCTCATCGGTTGATATATGATAAAATCTTTTACCATTATTGTCATTTTTAGCGCCGCTCTGTTCGGCTTCGCCTCGAGTCCAAATGTTTTTTGCGGCATTTAACAAATTCATTGTACCGATAACATTGGTTTTCACGAAACTCAACGGGTCTGTAATTGATCTATCTACATGACTTTCGGCAGCTAAATGCAACACGCCATCAAATTGATGTTTTGCAAATAAATCATTGATAAAAGCCTCATCAACTATATCTCCTTTTATAAAATTGTAATTCGACTCGTTTTGAATATCTGCAATATTCTCAAGATTTCCTGCATAAGTTAATGCGTCCAAATTAAATATTTGATAATTTGAATATTTATTAACAAATCGACGAACGACATGACTGCCAATAAAACCTGCTCCTCCCGTAATTAGTATTTTTTTCATGTTTTTTAATTTTTTGCTCAAAATAATACTTTTTAGGTGTTAAATATTATAGGTGTGTTCTAAAAATTAGTTTTTTTATAAATTTATTTTTTTTCTGATGCTCTCTTTGTTTTATTTTACTTCACTTTGTGTTTATTTGTCGGCGGTGTTCAGTGAATTT
>DYPB01000110.1 GCA_020720185.1 Flavobacterium psychrophilum
TCCTACTTACCGCATTTCTAATCGGGTCATTATCGGAAAATGATCTGAGTTTTTAAAGTTCGGAAAGTTATCAAAAGATTTTATTTTGATGCTTTTATCTGCAAAAATATAATCTATTCTTGACGGATAGTATTTAAAATTATAGGTTTCTCCAAATTTTGCTCCTGCCTCTTCAAAACAATCGCTTAAATTTCCTCGAATGCTTCTGTAAACAAATGAAAAGGCACTATTATTCATATCGCCACAAATTAAAATTGGGTAATTACAGTTTTTTTTGTGGTTCATAATTAACTCAGCCTGAACTTGTTGTGCCGTAAATGCTTTGCTAATTCGTTTAAAAATCTTTTCTGATTTGGATTGATTGATATCATTTTTCCCATCATTAATATCACTTACATCTGGACTTATTTTTATCGATTGCAAATGAATATTATAAACTCTTATAGTATCTTTTCCTTTTTTAATATCTACAAAAACGGCATTGTTATTAGAATTTGGAAATACAATATTACCACTATTTACAATTGGAAATTTAGAAAAAATAGCTTGTGCAGTTTTTATCTTATTACCTAACATTAAAATATACTTATGTTTATAAACCCGAAAATCAACCGCCGTATTTTCTGAATATTCTTGAAGACAAAGAATATCTGGATTTTTATCATTTATAAAAGTATGTATTTTTTGAGCTACATTGTTATCGTCAATCCAATAAAAAAGATTAAAAAGTCTAACATTATAACTCATTACTGTAAAATCGTCATCAGTTTCGGGCAAATTTTTATTTGAAAATTTATAGAATTTATTAACAAAAGTTATTCCGATAAGCAATACAATCCCTGATAATATAATTTGTCTTTTTACCTGAATAGCCCAATAAACAAAGAATAATCCATTGAAAATTAAGAATAAAGGTAGGATAAGTGTTAAAACTGATAAAATTGGAAATAATTTTGGAGCTAAAAACGGTAAGATGTAAGCAAGAAATGTCAATACAGTTAATACTATATTGAAAAAAAACATCATTTTATTAAACCGTGATAGTTTTTTCATTTTTAAATTAGTTTAGAAGTTTAAAAATCACTTTTACTCTACATTTTTTTATTACAATATATGCTTTTGTGCCTTATAGGAACTCCGCACCAAGGCTCCACTTTCTATATGTCTGAATCCAAGTTCTAAACCAATTTTTTCGTATTTTTCAAATTGTTCTGGAGTTATAAATTGTTTTACTGGCAAGTGTTTTTTACTAGGCTGTAGGTATTGACCTATCGTAACAACATCAACATTATTGGCTTTCAAATCGTGCAAAGTTGCTATAACTTCTTCCTCGGTTTCTCCTAATCCTAACATTATTCCAGATTTTGTTCTATTAATACCTTCTTGTTTTAAATACTTTAAAACCGCCAAACTTCTGTCATATTTCGCCTGAATTCGTACTTCTCGTGTCAATCGTCTAACAGTTTCAATATTATGTGAAACAACTTCTGGATTCGCCACAACAATTCTATCAATATTCATTTCAATACCCTGAAAATCAGGAATTAATGTTTCTAATGTCGTACTCGGATTCATTCTTCGAATTGCTTTTATAGTTTCCGACCAAATAATTGACCCGCCATCCTTCAAATCATCTCTATCAACACTGGTAATCACGGCATGTTTGATATTCATTATTGATATTGACCGAGCTACTTTTTCAGGTTCCTCCCAATCTACGGTTTCTGGTCTTCCAGTTTTTACACCACAAAAACCACAACTCCTAGTACAAATATTTCCCAATATCATAAAAGTTGCTGTTCCTTCGCCCCAACATTCGCCCATATTTGGGCAACTACCCGAAGTACAAATTGTGTTTAGGCTATATTTATCAACTAATCCTCGTAATTCCGTATATTTTTGTCCGATAGGCAATTTTACTTTTAACCACTTCGGCTTGCCTACAGGTAAAACATTTTCTAAAACGCTTTCCATAAATTTTTTTTAGGTTACAAATATAAGGAAAGATTAGGAAATTTTTATTCGAATTCAAAAATCAAGTTTTAAACAAGATTCAATCCAATTGCTACAAACAAAATCAGAATGGTTTTATTTATAGGTGGGTTCTATAAATAAATTTACAAAAAAACTAATTTATAGAACCCACCTATAGATACAGTTAATTTTTCCTAAAAAAATAATTTAGAAAAATAAATTAAATAATTGCAAATATTTTTTATCTTCGCACCTCATTAAATTATTCATAAAAAAAACAAAAATGGCATCAACTTCAGATATTAGAAACGGACTATGCATTAAACACAACCACGACATTTATAAAATTATAGAATTTTTACATGTAAAACCAGGAAAAGGACCTGCATTTGTTCGTACAAAATTAAAAAGTTTAACCAACGGAAAAGTCTTAGACAACACCTTTTCGGCAGGTCATAAAATTGATACCGTTCGAGTAGAAACACATACTTACCAATATTTATATGCAGAAGGAGATTTATTTCATTTTATGAATACTGAAAGTTATGAGCAAATTACAATAAATAAAAACATACTTGACGCTCCTGATTTATTAAAAGAAGGAACAACAGTAATGGTTCAGGTAAATACCGAAACCGATTTACCTTTATCAGTAGATATGCCTGCTTCAATAATTTTAGAGGTTACTTATGCCGAACCTGGCATAAAAGGAAATACTGCTACAAACGCAACAAAACAAGCCACTGTTGAGACTGGTGCAACAATAAATGTTCCCTTATTTATAAACGAAGGCGATAAAATAAAGATAGAAACCGCTACTGGAAACTATATGGAGCGAGTGAAAGAATAAATGCCTATAAACCCCGCAATGCTGGGCAACAAATAAAAATGAAATTCAATACAACACAAACATTAAAAAAAATTGCATCAATCATCAACTGTCAATATATTGGTTCTGATGATTTTGCAGTTTTAGGTATGAACGAAATTCATGTAGTAACAGCAGGAGATATTGTATTTGTTGATCATCCAAAGTATTATGACAAAGCTTTAAACTCAGCCGCAACAATTATCTTAATCAATAAAATGGTTGATTGTCCTGTGGGTAAAGCATTATTGATTTCTGATGATCCGTTTAGAGATTTCAACAAATTGACCAAGCATTTTATGCCTTTTGTTTCATCAAATATTAATATATCTGCTACTGCAAATATTGGAAAAGGTACTGTAATTCAGCCCAATACATTTATTGGAAACCATGTAACTATTGGAGAAAATTGTTTAATACATTCCAATGTTTCAATCTATGACCATACAATAATAGGTAATAATTGTATCATCCATTCAGGAACAGTACTTGGAGCAGATGCTTTTTATTACAAAAAACGCACCGATGGCTTTGATCAATTAATTTCAGGCGGACGAGTTATTATTAAAAATAATGTCGGAATTGGTGCATTATGCACTATCGACAAAGGTGTTACGGGCGATACAACCATTGGAGAAGGCACAAAAATTGACAACCAAGTTCATGTAGGACATGATACAATTATAGGAAAAAAATGCTTAATAGCCTCTCAAACAGGCATTGCAGGTTGTGTAGTTATTGAAGATGAAGTAACACTTTGGGGGCAAGTAGGCACCACAAGTGGCATAACTATAGGTACAAAAGCCGTAATTATGGGACAAACAGGTGTTACTAAAAGTGTTGATGGCGGAAAAAGTTATTTTGGCACACCTATTCAAGAATCTCGGGAGGTACTGAAACAAATGGCAAATGTAAAGAAAATTCCAGAAATTTTAGAAAAATTAAGATAAAATGGCATTAAAAAAATTAGTTCAAGAATTTTATAAATCCGATGCGGTAATAAATAGCACGGTTATGGAAAATTTTTTGCATCCTGATTTTGAATTAGAATGGCATAGCACAAAAGGACTTGTGAAAATGAATAGGCAACAATTACTGACATTCGCAGACAATTTAGGAACAGCATATATTAGCTCGAAAGTTAAAATAAAACACCTCCTAAAAGAGGGTAATTTTGTTACCGTACAGTACAAACATTCCGTTAAAACCATAGAGAATCCAAGAGAGGAAATACTATTAGCTAATTTTTTTACTATATGGGAAATAAAAGACGATAAACTTTTTAGAGGATATCAAATGAGTCAATTGTCATAAAAAATTATCGTTCAAAAATAATACAACTTCTACATATAATTCATAACTTTTTCCTACTTTTGCAATATAAAAATTTTAATAAATAGATAAAATGAGTGTTTTAGTTAATAAAAATTCAAAAATAATAGTTCAAGGTTTTACAGGTAGCGAAGGAACATTTCATGCCAGTCAAATGATTGAATATGGTACAAATGTTGTAGGCGGAGTAACTCCAGGAAAAGGAGGAACAATGCACCTTGAGCGTCCCGTTTTTAATACTGTTAAAGATGCAGTTGATAAAGCTGGTGCTGACACAACAATTATTTTTGTACCACCAGCCTTTGCAGCCGATGCCATTATGGAAGCAGCCGATGCTGGAATAAAAGTAATTATTGCAATTACAGAAGGTATTCCGGTGGCCGATATGATTAAAGCTTACCAATATATTAAAGATAAAAACTGTAGATTAATTGGTCCTAACTGTCCGGGTGTTATTACCCCCGAAGAAGCAAAAGTAGGTATTATGCCAGGTTTTGTTTTCAAAAAAGGAACTGTTGGAATTGTATCAAAATCAGGTACATTAACTTACGAAGCAGCAGATCAAGTGGTAAAACAAGGAATGGGAATTACAACTGCTATTGGAATTGGTGGCGATCCAATTATTGGAACAACAACTAAAGAAGCAGTTGAATTATTAATGAATGACGATGAAACTGAATGTATTGTAATGATTGGTGAAATAGGTGGTCAATTAGAAGCCGATGCCGCAAGATGGATAAAAGCAGACGGAAACCGTAAACCAGTTGTTGGATTTATTGCTGGCGAAACCGCACCAAAAGGAAGAACAATGGGACATGCAGGTGCAATTGTTGGTGGAGCCGATGATACTGCTGAAGCTAAAAAACGAATTATGAGAGAATGTGGCATTTATGTTGTTGATTCTCCTGCTGAAATTGGTAAAAAAGTTAAAGAAGTTATGGGATAGACCCTAACAATATATATAAAAAGAGGCTTTCATCCTCTTTTTTTGTTTCATCTATTTATAGGTGGGTTCTATAAATTAGCTGATAGGTATTTTTGGAATTATTTTGAAAAGATTTTTTCTTTCTTTTTGTTCAAATATGCCCATATTTAAACAAAAGATGGGAAAAAGATGGAAAACTAAAAATTATAATTCATAGATTTGCACTTTCGTTTTTTCTAATAACTGAATTATATAAATAAAAAGGGATGAGTTTTACTCTAAACCCTCATCATTAAATTAAAGTATGAAATATAAATTTTTATTGTTCAATTTACTTTTCCTTGTTAGTCAAATTTTATTTGCACAAAACAATCGTTTAAATACAAGCAATAATATAGGTTGGTACAATTATTTTGGCACATTCAAAGTGTCCGAAAAATTCGGAATACATACCGAGTATCAATGGCGTAGAGATAAACTTATTACTGATTGGCAACAAAGCCTTTTAAGAGTTGGGGTAAATTATAATTTGAACCCAAGAGTTATGTTTAGAGTTGGTTACGGTTGGATAAAAACTTTTCCGTATGGCGAGTATCCTATTAATGGGTTAGGTAGAAATTTTACAGAACACAGAATTTTTGAGATCGTGCAACTTTCTCACAAAGAAGGTATTATAGATTTTTCTCATCGTTTTATGTTAGAACAAAGATTTGTAGGAAAATATAGTTCTGCAAACCAAACTTACGAAGATGAATATCCTTTGTTGAATAGATTTCGTTATATGGTTAGGCTTCAAGTACCTTTGAAAGGTAAAGAAATAAAAGACAAAACACCTTATGTTGCTTTGTATGACGAAATTTTTGTTGGCTTTGGAGAAAATGTAAATTCAAATATTTTTGATCAAAATAGAATAGGTGTATTATTGGGTTATCGTTTCAACAAAAGCCTAAGAATTGAAGGTGGTTATTTAAACCAAACGCTACAATTTGGCAGACAAATTAACGGACAAAATGTATTTCAGAACAATAATGGACTTATCCTGAACACAAACTTTAATTTTGATTTGACAAAGAAACCGAAAGAATAAAATTCCTACTAATAGTTGATTGCATAAATGACGGGTTTTGGGCTTTTTTTGAAGTAGTTTGAGTTTGGAATAGATTTCTAATGCGTAATTTGGGTT
>DYPB01000365.1 GCA_020720185.1 Flavobacterium psychrophilum
AATTTAGTCCGCAACCTCGCAAAGCGCTGGAACGTTAGCCGTCAGTTTTTCTCGCGTAATTTAACAAAAATCACAAAATAAATTATTACCTTTGACTTATAAAAACTTTATTATGAATGCTGAGCTAAATATTTTAAGTCAAAAATTAGAACTAATTCAATGGCTTTCGTCAATTGAAGATTCTGCTATGATTGAAAAAATTGCTAATTTAAGGAAAAAAGAAAGTATAGATTGGTGGAATTTAATTTCTGAAAATGAAAAGCAATCTATTGACCTTGGCATAAGTGATGCCCAATCTGGAAAATTAAATCCACATTCAAAAGCAAGAGAATTATATGAAAAATGGTTATAAAATTCTTTGGACTGATAATGCTTTAAGAGAATTAGAAAAAATTATAGAGTTTCTCGAAGAGAATTGGACTGAAAAAGAACTTAGAAATCTTGCAACTAATCTTGAAAAGACACTTAGTATAATATCTAAAAACCCTCATGTTTTCCAAAAATCTGATGTTCAAAAAGACATTCGAAGAGCTGTTGTTTTATCTTTGAACTCTTTATATTATAGAATTTTAAAAGAAGATGTTGAAATTTTATCATTTTTTTCAAATAGACAAAATCCTAAAAAGAGAAAACTAAAATAAACCGTCGCATAACAGCCGTTTCACGAAATTACGGGGCTTGGGATTTATCTGAAAATTATCGAGAAACTGAAAAACGTGTAAAAATATTCTCGAAGTATGAAATTACTAAAGAATTTGAAACTTTCAATTCGTTTACAAGTTGCGCTGCATAATTTAAAACAGAAAGCGGAAACTTAATTGTTTACGGAACAATAATAGGAATTTTCGGAAATAGAAACCAAAACTTCAAGAACGATTTGCGAAAACAAATTGAAGATTACAGAAAGTTTGCGAAAACTAAAAATTTGTGCATAATTGGAGATTATAATATTTCGTTTTGTGACAATTATTATTTTACAAATTTTGGAATAACTGAATTGAATAAAAGTTTTGCAGAAAACGAGATTACAAATTTGACGCAAAATAAAACAGAAACGATTGACCATATTGCAATTAGTAAGGAATTCATTGCAAACTCAAAAGTTGAAATTGCGGAATGGAATTGTGCAAAAGAATTATCGGACCATAAAGGAATAAGTGTAAAATTGAACTAAAAAAAAGAAAAAAACTGCTGGTAACAGC
>DYPB01000366.1 GCA_020720185.1 Flavobacterium psychrophilum
AAAAAAGGTTTATTGCAGGGTTTATTTCCAACAATAAGAAATGAAGAATGAGCACAATAGTAAAATTTAACAATCTAACAGATATAGCCGGCCACTTCCGCAAGGATTTAACAGGCGACCATAGACCTATGAAAGATTTGATTTTATTCTTTGCTCATAATGGCACGGGAAAAACAAGGCTATCAATGGAGTTTAAGCAGGCTGGTAAACAGTTTGATGCAGATGGAAATGTAATATCAAGGGATACCTTATACTTTAATGCTTTCACCGAAGATTTATTTTCGTGGAATAACGACTTGGAAAATGACACGAACAGATTTATTAAACTGAACTCTGATTCTGTATTTTTTAATGGTCTGCGTGAGTTAGAATTGGATAATAAGATTGAATCTTTTTTTCACAATTATACCGATTTAAAATTTGATATTAATTACGAGGCTTCCACAGTTACTTTTTCAAGAAGTATTGTTGTTGATGGCAATGAACAAAGAGTAGAAAATATAAAAATTTCGCGTGGTGAGGAAAACTTATTCATCTGGTGTTTTTTCTTAGCGATTTGTCAGTTAGCAATCGACAAAGACCCCGCTTACAATTGGGTTAAATATATTTACATCGACGACCCTATTTCATCGCTGGATGAAAACAACGCAATTTCTGTAGCCTGTGACTTAGCAAACTTACTTACAAGAGAAGATAATGAAATAAAGACAGTGATTTCAACGCACCACAGTTTGTTCTTTAATGTGCTATTCAATGAATTTGGCAGAAAGGTAAAGAACAAACGCTATTTTTTGCATTTTAATGAGCCTAACGAATATTCTTTGCAAGATACAAGCGATACACCTTTTTTCCATCATATTGCAACACTCAGTGAATTAAAGCAAGTTGTTGAATCCAATAAAATCTACACTTATCATTTTAATGCATTAAGAAGTATATTGGAAAAAACTGCAAGCTTTTTTGGTTACGATAAGATTGACAAATGCATCCAAGGCTTGAATGATGATGAAGTACTTTTTGAACGTGCTTTGCAGTTATTTAGCCATGGCAAATATTCAATTTTCGACCCCGTAGAAATGGGAGATGATAATAAGGAATTATTCAAACGAATTTTAAATGGTTTTTTGGCAAAATATGAATTTTATTTTCCGGAAATCTTTAATGAACAAAATACAACGGTAACGGCATGACAGAAAATA
>DYPB01000367.1 GCA_020720185.1 Flavobacterium psychrophilum
GGCGAATGGAATTATATTATTTCGCCTAATTTGTGAATATTATTTATTGACAAATCCTAAGAGGTCAGTTGTTCTGAAAATGTTTCGCCTATAGTTTTTTAATGCAATTTCGGAATTGATAAATCTCGAACCATCCGGAAAGATTGGAAATAAGGTTTGTGTCATTTGTCATTTTTATACAAAATAAGGTCATTTTTATTTTCCTGATATTCTTACTGTTATGAAGGAATAGTTCCGGAAATCATATTTTATTGTTTTTTTAATAATTCCAAAAAATAATTTTTAACTCTTCATTTATCAATTTATCTGTGTTTGTTTATCGTTTATCGTTTTTTTGATTGTGGCTGACGGCGAAATGTAGCCGCCTGTACCGTAGATTGTAATGAGTTTTCATTTCTGCTCCGCAGTTTCCCTGCGGCATGGCCGGATACAAAATCTTAAGCTTCTTGGTTTTTGTTATTTGTCATAATGATACCGACAACTGTATATCAATAGATTGCTATCAATTGACTGATAAACTAATCGATGTTCTCTATCAATTCTTCTTGACCAAAATCCCTTTAAATCAAATTTTAATGGTTCAGGTTTACCAATTCCTTCAAATGGGTGTCTTTGTATATCCTTGATCAATTCATTTATTTTTTTTAATATTTTCTTGTCTTCATTTTGCCAAGAAATGTAGTCTTCCCAAGCATTTTGGGAAAAAGTGATTTTCATTAGTTTTCAATTAATTTTTTACTAACTACTTTACCCGTTTTCATTTGGCTTATTGATTCATACAATCTATCGGCATTTGCTTTTGAACTCAATAAATGCATTGTTTCAATAATTGAATTATATTCATCCAAAGAAATCAAAACTGTTCCTTTTCCGGTTCCCCTTTTTATAATTAATGTTTCATTATTTTTTTCGACAGTATCAAGGAACTTTTTCAGTCCTGTCCTAAATTCTGTGTAATTTGCAGCTATCATAGAATTATTATTTAAGTATTCATTAAAGTACAAATATAAGTACTTTTAATATCTAATACAATAACAAATGGTTAATTTTTTGTTTTTTTAGATAAAACTTAACGGCAGTCTGTCTAAAAAGACAGACAACCAGACAGATACGATAGTGATAAATTGAAAATAGAAATGATTTAGCTTTTTGACAGGACAGTGCAAATTTGATGGAAATTTATTTTGTTTTTT
>DYPB01000013.1:0-19476 GCA_020720185.1 Flavobacterium psychrophilum
GGTATTGACAATCAAAATATAATAATTATGAGAACATTAACAATAAATATTCCCGATACGATAGAGGTTGAAAATAAAGATATTCTGTTGTTAATATCAACAAAATTATACGAGCAAGGAAAGTTATCATTAGGTCAAGCTGCGGAAGTTGCTGGTTTAACCAAACGCACTTTTACAGAATTATTAGCAAATTATAATGTGTCAATATTTAATTTTCCAAGTTTAAATTTATCAAATGATGTAGCAAATGCCTGAAAAAATAATTATTTCTGATACAAGTTGTTTAATTATTCTATCAAATATTGGCGAATTAGATTTATTGAGAAAACTTTATGGAAAAATTTATACAACTCTTGATATTCTGATAGAATTTGGAGAAACTTTGCCCAATTGGATTGAAATAGTAACAGTTAAAAATAAACAAAGTCAGCAAATTTTAGAATTACAAATTGACAAAGGCGAATCAAGTGCTATTGCATTTGCACTTGAAACGCCAAATTCCACAGTAATTTTAGATGATTACAAAGCCAGAAAAATTGCAGAACAACTTGGAATAAAATATACGGGAACATTAGGAATTATTATTAAAGCAAAACTAAATGGTATAATTCCATCTATTAAACCTTATTTACAAAAAATTAAAGAAACAAATTTTCGCTTATCAGCGGAAATAGAGAATCAAGCATTAAAACAAGCAGGAGAAGAATAAAACAAAAATAAAATGAACCAACCATTAGCATATATACACCCTGGGGCAAAGATTGCCAAAAATGTTGTAATAGAGCCTTTTACAACCATTCATAACAATGTAATTATTGGAGATGGAACTTGGATAGGTTCCAATGTAACCATTATGGAAGGTGCCAGAATTGGCAAAAATTGTAACATCTTTCCTGGTGCAGTAATTGCCGCTGTACCTCAAGATTTAAAATTTGGCGGAGAAGATTCTCTCGCCGTTATTGGTGATAATGTTACCGTTAGAGAATGTGTTACCATAAATAGAGGTACCATTGCATCGGGGCAAACTAAAATTGGTAACAACTGTTTAATTATGGCAACCGCACATATTGCCCACGATTGCCATATTGGCGATAATGCAATTATTGTAAATGGCGTAGCTTTAGCAGGTCATGTTACTGTTGGGGATTTTGCAATTATTGGCGGACTCGCTGCCATACATCAATTTATTCATATTGGCGATCATGCTATGATATCTGGTGGATCATTAGTTAGAAAAGATGTTCCTCCTTTTACAAAAGCTGCAAAAGAACCGCTTTCTTATGTCGGAATTAATTCAGTTGGTTTAAGAAGAAGAGGATTTTCTACCGAAAAGATAAGAGAAATTCAAGAAATTTATAGAATTTTATACCAAAAAAATTACAATACTTCGCAAGCGGTTGAAATTATTGAAGCAGAGATGGAAGCAACCCCCGAAAGAGACGAAATTATTGACTTCATCCGCAATTCAGCCCGAGGAATTATGAAAGGTTATACTGGTGCTTAAACCTATCTTTCCTCTAATTCATTAATAATTTCCTGTTCCACATCAGTAGCCACAAGCCCTGATGTGGTCCAATACTTATTTAAAATCAAATTTTTCTTATTATAAAGTGTTTTGTCCCTAAACAATTCACTCTCTTTGTAACTATAATTATTATTGCTAAAATTTGTAGTAATAAGGTAGTTATTTACCTCTATTTTCTTCATCTCTTTTTTATAATTTCGCTCAAATCCTATGGTTTCTCTCGAACTCATAAGATAATAATTGTCATCAATTAACTTATATACCGTTTGATAAATAGATTTGTATATCTTTTTTGAACCAAACTCAAATCGGTTTTTATTATTCAAAATTGTTTTCTCTGATAGGTAAGATTTTATTTCAATTATCAGCTTTTGCTTCGAATTATACACAATTTCAAAATTATCTAACAAACCTTTGGCATTATCTTTAGGAACGGCTTGTAATAAATAATAAGAATTATCTGAAGAATACACCTTTATAATAAAATCATAGTCTTTTTTGGCTGACGAACTTAATAATCTTGTTAAATATTTGAAATTATAGTAATTTTCCATCAAATTATTCAAATTATAACCCATCAAATCTTCACTCATTCCAGCATCTATTATTCCAAAGGATCGATTTTGTTCTACTAAAACAGTCGATTTAAACTTTTTTGTTTGTCCTTCTAACTGAAAATTGAGCAGTCCGTCATTATAATAAGAATAAACATCATTTAATTTGAAAAATTCTCTCGAATATACTTTCAATCGGGCTGGTATAGTTAAAGTTTTTATTGAATTTTTGACCAATCCAGCTAATATTTTTTGAGGATGTTGGCTCAATACTACCAATTCGTCTAATTCTTTTACATTTTTTTTAAGAAAAATGATAGGTTCTTTATCCGTTAAGGCAAGGGAACGAACCTGTAAGGAAAAATAAGAAGTGTGGGTGATTTGTATATTTGAATTTCCCTTTAAAATGAAGCTCACTTTGCCATCTGCATTACTCAAAAACACTTGTTTGGTCTTTAAAATCAAAACTGTTGCCCCTTCTATTGGAAGATTTGTTGCTAAATTTTTTATTATTATATTTTTTTCGACAGTTTGTGAAAATATATTTACAAATAGCATCAAATAAATAGCAACAAATATCTTTTTCATATCAATTTAGTTTTACAATCATCAATTATTTTTTTATAAAATAGGAATTCATTAATCAAACCAAGCATTTACCATTTCTTTTTCTAAATTTTTTGCCTCTTTGTGCAAAAATTCATTGGTATTTGGGTTGTATTTATAATCTTTTGCCCAATCTTGATGATGCAATGCCAGTTCTAATATTGCCTCACACACTAATTTTATCTCCTCATTGGAGGTTGTTGGATGAATTGACATTCTTATCCAACCTGGTTTTTGAATTAAGTTACCCGAATCTATTTCGCACACTAAATTATTGGAAGTTTCTTGATTAACATTCAGTAAATAATGCCCATAAGTTCCTGCACAGCTACACCCCCCTCGGGTTTGTATCCCAAATTTGTCATTTAGTAGTTTCACACCCAAGTTAAAATGTAAATCTTTGATATAAAACGAGATAACTCCCAGCCTATTCGGTTCATTATTGGCAAGTATGTTTATATTTTCGACATTATTGAGTTTAGAAAACACAAAATCAATCAATTCATGCTCTCTTTTTAAGATGTTTTCTACCCCCATCTCTTCTTTTAGCCCAATGGCTAAAGCCGTTTTGATAACTTGCAAAAAGCCAGGCGTACCTCCATCCTCTCTGTCCTCAATATTGTCTATATATTTGTGGGTTCCCCAAGGATTTGTCCAACTAACGGTTCCTCCGCCAGGGTTATCAGGGACTAAATTGTGATATAAGGCATTGTTGAAGACCAAAACGCCAGAAGTTCCTGGACCTCCTAGGAATTTATGCGGAGAAAAAAAGATGGCATCCAAATAACTATCAGCCTCTTTGGGGTGCATATCTATTGAGGTGTAAGGAGCACAACACGCAAAATCAACAAAGCATAAACCGTTGTGGTTGTGCATCATCTTTGCCACCTCATGATAAGGTGTTTTTATCCCTGTAACATTAGAACAGGCAGTTATCGAGGTAATTTTTACCTTTCTGTCCTTATATTCCTCCAATAATTGATGCAAATGGTCAATATTAAAAAGCCCATTATCAGATGAGGGAATAATTACCACATCTGCAATGGTTTCTAACCAAGATGTTTGATTAGAATGGTGTTCCATATGAGATACAAAGACAATTGGTTTGTCATTTTCGTCAATTTTTATACTATTTCTAAAATTTTCGCCAATCTTTAGTCCTAATATCCGTTGAAATTTGTTAATAACTCCAGTCATTCCCGAACCATCGGTTATCAATACATCATTTTCATTTGCATTAACATGCCTTTTGATAATATTTCTTGCTTGATGATAGGCCATTGTCATAGCTGTTCCCGTTGCAGTGGTTTCGGTATGTGTATTTGCCACAAATGGACCAAAATTATTCAGTAATTTTTCTTCAATTGGGCGGTATAATCTACCCGATGCTGTCCAGTCGGTATAAATTATCTTCTTTTTACCAAACGGAGATACAAATTCTTGATTAATACCTACTATGTTTTCTCTAAATTTTGAAAAATATTCTTCTAAATTGACATTCATTATATTATATTTTAAAAATTAATAATTATTTTTTAACGATTTGTAATTATTTTTTAAGTATTGATAATCATTTTTTACCTATTATCTTATATATTTTAAATATTATTCATTAAATATGCCAAAACTGTAATTAAATATGGCATTTTCAATTACAGTTTTGGCATATCATTCATTAATTTTGGCATATTTGTAATAAGAAATTCTATATCTTGTTATAAATATGGCATATTTTTAATAGAATACGCCATATTTTGTTATTAATTTGACATATTGTATATTGAATATGGCATATTTGTAATTAAATAACTGCTATTTTATATTAATTGTTATTAATTAATATAAAAAATGTTAGTATTATGAATTGAAATACTAACATTTGTAATTATTAATACAGTATTAATTATCATTTTCAGCAACAATATCTAAAATTAACTGTTCTGAACGCTGTATTAGTTCGGCACAATACTTAAAGAATAAATCTTTATCCCCACCATAGCCCTGAATATCACTAATAAAGGCATAATATATCTTTTTGTTCTTCTCATTAATCCAAAATGGGGCATATCCTAATGAAATGAGTATCAAATTGGTTAATATTCTTGCGGTTCTGCCATTTCCGTCGTAAAATGGATGGATATTTAAGTACTCTAAATGAAAATTTAGTGCAACATCAATTGGATGAGGGGCATTTTTTTTATTATTTATGATGGCATCAATAGCAGCATTGGTTTTGTTTAACAAAGAATGTATTCTTTCAGGCACTTCTTCGGGCAAAACGAAATCAAATCTTTCCCCTTTTGGATTATAAATCATATTAGGTACTTGTTTCCATCGCCCTATCATTGATTTTTCGTCATCTTTATTAGGATCGTACATAATTGCTTTATGGATATCACAAATTCTCTTCTCTGAAATGCGTAAATTTCCTTTACCTATGTTCAATATTTCAGAAACTACTTGGTCATGCCCCTGAATTTCCAGAATATCTTTCAATGATTTGTTATTTACTGTAATATTTCCGACCATTACCGAACGAGTTTCCTCAATAGTCAGTGTGTTTCCCTCCATACTGTTAGAATTATAGTTCCATTCTAACCTAAAGATGTAATTAATCCTCTTCTTTTGGTCAATAGTTAGCGTTCCAAGACCATCAACTTTAGCTTTTATGGTATCAATCGTTTCTTTTAGGTCTTGGTAATTCATATATAGATGATTTATTAGAATAATTTACAGCCCTGCAATTGCTTTTATCTCCTCTATTATTTTCAAAGCCAAATCATCGGCTAATTTTTGGGAGGCTGCTTCGGTATAAATGCGGATAATTGGCTCGGTATTGGATTTTCTTAAATGCACCCAGCACGATTCAAAATCAATTTTCACTCCGTCAATAGTAGAAATTTGTTCTGTTTTATATTTTTCGGTCATTTTCAGTAAAATAGTATCAACATCAATTTGAGGAGTCAATTCTATTTTGTTTTTGCTCATATAATATTCAGGATAGCTGGCTCTTAATGCCGAAACTGTTGTGTTTTTGTTTGCCAAATGGGTTAAAAATAAAGCCACTCCCACCAAACTGTCTCGTCCATAGTGCAATTCTGGATAAATGATGCCACCGTTACCTTCTCCGCCTATAATTGCGTTATTTTTTTTCATTAATTCGACCACATTTACCTCGCCCACGGCAGAGGCGGCGTAGTTTCCATTGTGCAAATTTGTAACATCTCTCAAGGCTCTAGAAGAAGACATATTAGATACGGTATTTCCAGGAGTTTTTCCGAGAACAAAATCCGCACAGGCGACTAATGTATATTCTTCTCCGAACATTTCGCCATCTTCGGAGATAAAAGCTAAACGATCGACATCGGGATCAACAACAATTCCGAGATTTGCTTTTTCTTTAACCACAAGTTCAGAAATATCTGTTAAATGTTCTTTTAAAGGTTCTGGATTATGAGGGAAATGTCCATTGGGTTCACAGTATAATTTTATCACTTCGACACCCATTTGCTCTAATAATTTAGGGATAATTATTCCTCCAGAAGAATTAACACCATCAACAACTACTTTGAATTTAGCTTTCTTAACGGCTTCAATATCTACCAAAGGAAGGTTTAAAACTTCATCAATATGGATATCCATATAGGCATCATTGATGATAATTTTGCCTAAATCATCAACTTCGGCAAAATTAAAATCTTCATTTTCAGCAATTTTTAATATTTTTTCGCCGTCTTTTCCACTCAAAAACTCGCCCTTTTCATTCAATAATTTTAAGGCATTCCATTGTTTAGGATTGTGAGATGCGGTTAGAATAATTCCGCCATCGGCATTCTCAAGAGGTACTGCAATTTCTACGGTTGGTGTTGTTGATAATCCTAAATCGATAACATCAATACCTAAACCGATTAGAGTATTAACCACTAAATTGTGAATCATTGGTCCGGAAATTCGGGCATCTCTGCCAACAACAACTTTTAATTTAGATTGATGATTAGTTATTGATGTGTTATTAGATTTGAGCCAAGTAGCATAAGCGGCGGCAAATTTTACAGCATCGACGGGAGTTAAATTATCTCCAACTTTTCCACCTATTGTACCCCGAATTCCTGATATAGATTTTATTAATGTCATTTTTGATTATAATTTTTTGAATTGGCTACAAATATACTAAATTGGCGTTTTATTTAAGTTGGGTTGATAAAAAATTATTACTTTTGCAAAAAACAAACTATGTATTTTTCGATAATTGTACCCGTTTATAACCGCCCAGATGAAATAAAAGAATTGCTCGAAAGTCTTGTTAATCAAGATTATACAAAAGATTTTGAAGTTGTAATTATTGAAGATGGTTCGACCATATCTTGTGAGAATATTGTAGATTTGTATCGTAATGAATTAACAATTTCATATTATTTAAAATACAATTCAGGTCCTGGCGATTCTAGAAACTTTGGAATGCAGCAGGCAAAAGGGGATTATTTTATCATTTTTGATTCGGATTGTATAATTCCGAATAATTACTTGAATGAAGTTTCGAAATCGTTAAACACTTCATTTATTGATTGTTATGGAGGTCCAGATGCTGCACATAGAAGTTTTAGTAATACACAAAAAGCGATAAATTTTGCAATGACCTCATTTTTAACCACAGGAGGCATTCGTGGTGGATCGGAAAAAATAGATACCTTTCAGCCCCGCAGTTTCAATATGGGATTATCTAAAAGAGCATTTGAGAGTACAAAAGGTTTTTCAAATATTCATCCTGGTGAAGACCCAGATTTATCAATTAGACTATGGCAAATGGGATTTAAAACTCGTTTAATTTCAGAAGCATTTGTATATCACAAACGGAGAATTGATTGGGAGAAGTTCTATTTGCAAGTAAACAAATTTGGGAAAACAAGGGTTATTCTAAACCATTGGTATCCAAGATATTCAAAAATCGCCTACTTTTTTCCTGCGGTATTTGTAATTGGATTTTATTTTTCAATGGTATCATTAATACTCTTGGAAGACATTCCTTTGAAATTATATTTTGGTTATTTTACTTTAATTTTCATTGTTTCGACTATAAAAAATCGAAGTTTAAAAATTGGATTTTTATCAATTACAGCAGTTTGGAAACAATTTTTTGGCTATGGTTACGGTTTTATTTATTCATTTATTAAGATACAAATTTTAAGACAAAAACCGGAAGATGCCTTTCCAGAATTATTTTTCAAACCATAAATGTCAATAATAATAGGACTTACAGGAGGGATTGGTAGCGGAAAAACTACCATTGCTGATTATTTTAAATCAATAGGAATACCTGTTTATATTGCCGATGAAGAAGCAAAAAAATTATATTCGAACATTGATGTTATTAAAAAAGTTGTGGATTTATTTGGTAATCAAATTCTTACAAACTGCTTGATTGATAGACAGAAACTTGCAAAAATTGTTTTTAATAATAGTACCGCACTTCATAAACTTAACCATTTAATTCACCCATTAGTATTTAACGATTTTGAAAACTGGGTTAAAAATCATCAAAATTATCCAATTTTAATTAAAGAATCCGCAATTTTATTTGAAACTAATTCCGATAAAAATTGTGATTATACGATTAGCGTTACAGCTCCAAAAGAATTGAGAATCAGTCGAGTAATGCAACGAGATAATTGTACGAGAAAATCAGTTTTGTTAAGAATGAAAACTCAATTATCAGATAAGGAAAGAATTGGAAAAAGTGATTTTGTTATCAAAAACGCCACTATTGAACAGGCAAAACTTGATGCTACAAGAATTATTGAAAAGATAAAGAATTTTATAAAAAAATAGAGATTTGTTAATCTTTGGTTAAAATTATTAAGTTTTAAATGTTAAATTATATCTTTGTATAATGAATAAATTATTTTTTAGATTATTAGTGTTTTTTATGAGTTTGTCGCTCATTGGTATAATCTTTGTTCAAATTTATTGGTTTAGTAATTCATTTGAGAATAATGAGGAGCAATTTAAGTTTCATATACAACAAGTTTTAGGTAATGTTTCGCATAATTTAGAGAAAGAAGAAGTTTCAGATTTTTTAAATAATTATCAGAAATTAAAAGACAGTATAGGTAAAAACCCTAAAAAAAGTGATTTAATTCAATTTAGTTATATCCAAAAAAACAATATTACTCATAAGACTATTGTTTATTCTAATAGTATTATTGCAGAAGATTATGTGGTGCCTTCAAATGTTTTTGGAAAAAAGAATTTAAATTTAAAAACATATACTTCAAAAAGGCAAACTGATATTTTTAATGAAAATTCGTTTGATAATCCGTCTCCACAAGTTGGTTTAAAGCCAGATATTAGGATTGAAAAACAAGGAGAATTAGATGTTTTAAAGAATGCTGAATTTGAAATTTTTTTCAAAGATATTGCTGCTGTGTTACCAATTGATGAAAGAATTAGTACACAAAAACTTCATCAGGTTTTAGAACAACAACTCAATGAATATGGTGTTAAAACACCTTTTGAATTTTCAATTTACAGCAATGGTTTATCTACAAAAATAAAATCGAGCGGATTTAAGTTTGATGAATATGGTACTTATTCAATTCCAATTTTTGAAGATAATGATGGTAATAATAAATATCAGTTAGTAGTTAATTTCCCTAATAAGAAGAGATATTTATTTTCGGAACTTGTTGCAATATCTTCATTATCAATAGTTTTTACATTAATTATAATATTGGCATACACAAGTGCATTGAGTCAATTGGTAAAACAAAGAAAGATATCAGAAATTAAGACCGATTTTATTAATAATATGACACACGAGTTTAAAACGCCAATTGCTACAATAAATTTAGCACTTGATGCCATAAAAAACCCAAAAGTTATAGACAATAAGGAAACCGTTTTTAGGTACTTACAGATGATTCGAGAAGAGAATAAACGAATGCACGCACAGGTTGAAAATGTTTTGCGAATTTCAAAACTTGAAAAGAAAGAATTAGAAATTAGCAAAGAACCGATTGATATTCAAGACATTATAGAAGATGCAGTTGAACATATTAGTTTAATTATTGAAGATAAAAATGGATCCGTTGTAACAAAATTTAATGCTCATCGACGAATTGTTTTGTTGAATGATGTTCATTTTACAAATGTAATTGTAAATATTTTGGATAATGCAATTAAATATTCTGTCAAAAATCCTGTTATTGAAATTGTTACTGAAAATGTAAAGGATTTTTTAATTTTAAAAATAAAAGATAACGGAATTGGAATGTCAAAACCAACACAGAGATTAATTTTCGAGAAATTTTACAGAGAACATACTGGAAATATACATAATGTAAAAGGACATGGACTTGGATTGGCATATGTAAAAACGATAATTGACGACCACAATAGTGAAATATTTGTAGAGAGTGAAAAAGGTCATGGAAGTACATTTATAATAAAAATACCATTAATAAACTAAAAATAAAATGGAAGCAAATAAAAAAATATTATTGGTTGAAGACGACCAAAATTTTGGAGCAATTTTAAAAGATTACTTAAATCTGAACGATTTTGAAGTAACACTTGCAAAAAATGGTATGGAAGGTTTTGAAAAATTTAAGAAAAATAAATTTGACCTTTGTATTCTTGATGTGATGATGCCATATAAAGACGGATATACATTGGCAACTGAAATTAGAGAAAAGGATAAAATCATTCCAATCATTTTTTTAACAGCAAAATCTATGAAAGAAGATGTGTTAAAAGGATACAAAGTTGGTGCTGACGATTACTTAAATAAGCCATTTGATTCCGATGTTTTATTGATGAAAATTAAAGCAATAGTGCAACGAAAAGCTATTGATAAAGCAGCTGAATTACCTGCATTTGAATTTAAAATTGGGAAATTTACTTTGAATTCAAAACTTCGTTTACTATTTTACAAGAATGAAGAACCTGTAAGATTATCGCCAAAAGAAAACGATTTATTAAAAATGTTAATTCTGCATGTGAATGATTTAATGCCTCGAGAGATGGCATTAACAAAAATTTGGAGAGATGATAACTACTTCACCTCTAGAAGTATGGATGTTTATATTGCTAAACTTCGGAAATATTTGAAAGAAGATGAAAATTTAGAAATTTTAAATATTCATGGTGAGGGTTTTAGATTAGTAGAGAAAAAATAATATATAAAAAGCTCTAATTGGAGCTTTTTATATATTATTTTTGATTTTGCATTATTTCAGAAATTTACTTTCATAAACACTTTTTATTCCTTCCTCTAAGGAAATACTATAATCCCAACCCAAATTGGATAATTTTGAAACATCCATCAATTTTCTTGGTGTTCCATCTGGTTTTGTAGTATCAAAGATAATTTTGCCTTCGAAACCAACAATTTTTTTTACTAATTGTGCCAAATCATTAATAGAAATTTCGATGCCAGAACCAATGTTTACAAGCCCTGAATCGCTATAATTTTGCATTAAATATACACAAGCATCTGCCATATCGGTGGCGTGCAAAAATTCTCTTAATGGTTTACCAGTTCCCCAAACGGTAACTGTTTTATCATTATTTTGTTTTGCTTCGTGAAATTTTCGCAACAATGCTGGTAACACATGTGAATTTTGTAAATCGTAATTATCATTAAAGCCATATAAATTTGTAGGCATTACAGATGTAAAATTGCAGCCATATTGTGCCCGATAGGCATCACACATCTTGATTCCTGCAATTTTTGCAATGGCATACGACTCATTGGTTTCTTCTAACAAACCTGTCAAAAGATATTCTTCTTTTAATGGTTGTGGGGCATTCTTGGGATAAATACAAGAAGAACCAAGGAACATTAATTTTGAAACACCGTTCAAATAACTCTGATGAATTACATTGTTTTGTATCATCATATTTTCATAAATAAAATCAGCTTTGAAAGTGTTGTTCGCTACAATTCCACCAACTTTTGCTGCCGCTAAAAAAACAAATTCTGGTTTTTCTTTTTCAAAAAAATCAGCAACATTTTGTTGATTTATTAAATTTAATTCTGATGATGTTCTGGTAATAATATTAGTAAAACCTCGTTTTTGAAGATTAGCTACAATAGCACTTCCCACCATTCCTCGATGTCCTGCTACGAATATTTTTGAGTTTAATTTCATTTATATTTGCCCTTTAACCAATTTTTCTTTTCTAAACAATTCCATATCTGCTGCCATCATTTCTTTGACTAACATTGGTAAATCGTATTTTGGTTTCCAGCCTAATTTTGTTACAGCTTTTGTATTGTCGCCTATTAATAAATCAACTTCTGTTGGACGGAAATAACTTGGGTCAATTTTCATTACAACAGTTCCAATTTTAAAAGCATAGTTTTCATTTGAAGTAGCAATTACTGTAGCAATCTCTTCTTCATCTTTTCCTGAAAATTCAAGTTCTACGCCTACTTCGGCAAAAGCCATTGAGATAAAATCTCTTACCTTTGTGGTTACACCTGTTGAAATTACAAAATCTTCAGGGGAGTCTTGTTGCAAAATTCGCCACATAGCTTCCACATAATCTTTGGCATGTCCCCAATCCCTTTTTGAATCAATGTTACCCATATACAAACAAGTATCTAATCCTAATGCAATTTGAGAAATGCCTCTTGTTATTTTTCGGGTAACGAAAGTTTCGCCTCTCAATGGGCTTTCGTGGTTGAATAGAATTCCGTTGCAGGCAAACATATCATAAGCCTCACGGTAATTTACTGTAATCCAATAGGCGTACATTTTTGCAACTGCATAAGGTGATCTTGGATAAAATGGTGTGGTTTCTTTTTGTGGAACTTCTTGCACCAAACCATACAATTCTGATGTTGAGGCTTGATAAATTTTTGTTTTTTTTGTCAATCCCAATAATCTCACGGCTTCCAAAATTCGTAAAGTTCCAATTCCGTCGGCGTTTGCGGTATATTCGGGCATATCAAAACTTACTTTCACATGGCTCATGGCTCCAAGATTGTAAATTTCGTCAGGTTGGGTTTCTTGTATAATTCTAATCAAATTGGTCGAATCGCTCAAATCACCATAATGCAACACATAGTTTTGATTATCAATGTGTGGATCTTCATAAATATGATCAATCCTTTGGGTATTAAACAACGAACTTCTTCTTTTGATTCCATGAACTTTATATCCTTTTGATAATAATAATTCTGACAAATAGGCTCCGTCCTGTCCTGTTACACCTGTAATTAATGCTACTTTCATTTAAAAAATTGATTTATTTTTTCTATTATTAATTTAACTTGCTCTTCGGTTGTGGCATAAGATATTGGTAAACTTAAAGTTGTTTGATGAATTTTTTCTGATATTTCAAAACTTTTACCTTCAAACAAATGCTTATAACCCTCTTGATTATTTGGCGAAATTGGATAATGAATTTCTGTATTTATCTGGTTATCTGACAAATATTGTTTCAATTCCTCTCGATTTTCACATCGAATATTATAAATATGATAAACATGCGAAAAATCGTTTGCAAATATCGGTTTTATAACTTTATTAGTCAAATGTATATGATAGATTTTGGCTAATTTTATTTTATGATTTATAATTTTATCTAAAAATGGGAGTTTAACATTTAAAAATGCGGCTTGCAATTCATCTAATCTTGAATTAATTCCTATATATTTGTTATAATATTTTTTTTCTGAACCGTAATTCCTTAAAGCTTTAATTTTTTCATATAATACTGTATCAGAGGTAATTATAGCACCAGCATCGCCCAGAGCACCAAGGTTTTTTGTGGGATAAAAACTGTATGCTCCAATTTTTCCAGAAGTTCCTGCCATTTTTCCTTCAAATTTTGCTCCGTGCGACTGGGCACAATCTTCAATAATTTCAAGATTATATTTATTAGCAAGTGCTAAAATTTTATCCATTTCGCAAATTTGACCATATAAATGAACTATTAATATAGCTTTCGTTTTTGATGTGATTTTAGATTCAATTAACTCACTATCAATATTATATGATTTAATATTTGGTTCTACCAAAACGGGAATAAGACCTGCTTTAATAATTGCTAATATTGTTGCAATATAAGTGTTTGAAGGAACAATAATTTCAGAGTTTTCTGGGAAATCAAAAACCTGTAAACCTAAAATCAACGCATCCAATCCGTTGGCAACGCCAATACAATGTTTTGCAGCACAATAATTAGCGAAATTTTTTTCAAAAACTGTAACTTCATTAGCCAAAATATACAAACCTTTGTCAAGAAATTTATTGAATTTTTCCTGAAATGCTGGTTCAAATTCTTTGTTCAAAAGATTAAGATTTTCGTAGGGAATCATAATTTTAATAATTATAGTAATGCAAAAATAAACTTTTATTTCTAATAATTTTAAGATTGCTTCGTGCCTTGCAATGATATATCTTTGCAAAAAAAATAAAATGGACATCAATCAAGAAATTCATAACGCATTTGAGGTAATTAAAAATGGTGGAATTATACTTTATCCAACAGATACAGTTTGGGGAATTGGTTGTGATGCGTCGAATAATGATTCAGTTGCAAAAATTTATGCCTTAAAAAAACGAGCAGAAACCCAATCGATGATTTGCTTGATGAATGGAGAAAAGATGATTTACAATGTTTTTAAAGATATTCCAGAAGTGGCTTGGCAAATTATGGATTTATCAGAAAAACCAACAACAATAATATTAGATAATCCACGAAATATAGCTTCAAACCTAATTGCTGGCGATAAAACATTGGGAATGAGAATTGTAAAAGAGCCATTTTGTTTCAAATTGATGGAAAAAATTAAAAAACCATTGGTTTCCACTTCGGCAAACATTTCTGGACAACCTACTCCATCATCATTTAAAGAAATTAGTCCAGAAATTTTAAAAGGTGTGGACTATATTGTAAATCTGTATCATGAAAAAATAATGGCAAAACCATCGACAATTATAAAAATTGGAAATGATTGTCAGGTTAAAATAATACGAAAATAAAACCCAAAACCCCTGAAAAGGGAGTGAAAAATGAACTACAAACAAGCATTAAACAATAAAATATTTCAAATAATACCACAAGCAGCTCAAGAATTAAACTTGGAATGTTATGTAATTGGTGGTTTTGTGCGTGATTTAATTTTGAAACGAGATTTCAAGAAAGATATTGATATTGTGGCTGTTGGTAGTGGCATTGAATTAGCTTTAAAAGTATCATCGTTGTTACCCAAAAAACCAACCGTACAAGTTTTTAAAACTTATGGAACTGCAATGTTACAATTTGAAGGTATTGATATTGAATTTGTTGGTGCTAGAAAAGAATCTTATAATTTTGAAAGTCGTAATCCTTTGGTGGAAAATGGCAGTTTGCAAGATGACCAAAATAGAAGAGATTTTACTATAAATGCTTTGGCAATTTCTTTAAATTCAGATAATTATGGTGAACTATTTGACCCTTTTAATGGCATTGCTGATTTAGAAAATAAAATCATCACAACGCCGCTCGAACCAGATATTACATTTTCAGACGATCCGTTGCGAATGCTTCGTGGTATTCGATTTGCAACACAGTTAGCATTTAAAATTGAAGATAAATCATTTTATTCGATATCTAAAAATTGCGAAAGAATTAAAATTATTTCAGGCGAAAGAATAGTAGATGAATTGAATAAAATTCTAATGACTCAAAAGCCGTCGATTGGTTTTCTATTATTATACAAAACAGGATTGTTAGATATTATTTTACCAGAATTAACGGCCTTAAACAATGTAGAAGATATTGACGGTCAAACGCATAAAAACAATTTTTATCATACGCTAGAAGTTGTTGATAATATTTGTTCAAATACAGATGATTTATGGCTCAGATGGGCTGCCTTGTTGCACGATATTGGCAAAGCTCCCACAAAAAAATTTAATAAAAAACAAGGTTGGACTTTTCATGGGCACGAGTTTTTAGGTGGAAAAATGGCAAGGAAAATCTTTGAACGATTGCACATGCCTCTGAATAACAAAATGAAGTTTGTCCAAAAAATGATTATGATGAGTTCTCGTCCAATTGTAATTTCAGAGGAATTTGTAACCGATTCAGCTGTAAGAAGATTAGTATTTGATGCTGGCGAAGATGTTGAAAATCTAATGTTGTTGTGCGAAGCAGATATTACCACGAAAAACCCTAAAAAATTCAATAAATACCATAAGAATTTTGAAATTGTAAGGCAAAAAATTGTTGAAGTTGAAGAAAAAGATTCTATTAGAAATTTTCAACCACCAATAACAGGCGAAGAGATTATGAGCATTTTTGGATTAAAACCGAGTCGTGAAATTGGCATCTTAAAAGAAGCAGTTAAAGAAGCCATTTTAGAAGGAGAAATAGCCAATGATTATAAGACTGCTTATCAATTTATATTAAAAAAAGGAGAAAAATTAAACTTAAAATTAATCGGGAAATGAAATGTTTACAATACAAATCTTCCAATAAATAAAAATATTATAATCAGATGAAACGCCCATGACGGAAATTCATCCAACAACAAGGATATGATTATGGGCGTTCCATTCTCCAATAAAAAAAAATATTAAAAACAGATGAAACAACAATTTCAAAAATTTGTAAAATTAGCTTTATTTTTTGTATATTTAGTAATCATTGCAGGAGCATTAGTTAGAATGACAGGCTCTGGAATGGGTTGCCCTGACTGGCCAAAATGTTTTGGATACATCATTCCTCCAACGGATATAAAACAACTTTTATGGAAACCTAATCATCAATATAATGATGGTCAAATAATTATAAAAGATGAGAAATTGCTTGTTGCAACTGGAAATTTTAAAACTGAAACCTTATTTGAAGAAGCCGATTGGCGAGCATATACCAAACACGATTATGCTATTTTTAACGCTACCGAAACTTGGATTGAATACCTCAACAGATTGGTTGGTGCGTTGTCTGGCGTTTTGATTCTTATTATGGCAGTACTTTCTTTTGGGTATTGGAAAACCCACAAAAAAATCACAATTTTATCTTGGATGACTGTATTTTTAATGGGAGTTCAGGGTTGGTTGGGTGCAAAAGTCGTTTACTCGGTTTTGAACCCTGTCAAAATTACGGTTCACATGGTTGTTGCCTTAATTATTGTGGCTCTTTTGATCTATCTTTTGCAAATTATAAAACCAAAAAATAAAAATATTATCATAAGTAAAAAGTTGAAAATCACACTTTTTATAACCTTAATTTTAACTTTAATCCAAATTATTTTAGGAACACAAGTTCGGCAGTTTGTAGATGAGCAAGTGAAATTTTTAGGTGATAATCAGATGGAATTAGTATTACAAAATCCGAAGATAGGCTTTTATATACATCGTAGTTTTTCGATTTTAATTTTAAGTTTAAATGTATATTTATTTTTAAAAAACAGATCTCAAAATCTTGGACTAACTAAAATAAACTGGGTAATGATTTTGTTAGGTATTGAAATTATCTCTGGAATAATAATGTCGTATTTTGGTTTCCCTTTTGGAAGCCAAACAATACATTTGGTAATTGCATCCTTATTATTTGGATTGCAGTTTTCTATGTTTTTATCATCAAAAACTGCAATAGAAAAAATCTATAATAAACAATTATTTATTTGAAATTCAGATATTTGAATATATTTATATCAACTTATTGTTTATCCAATCCATACCTTAAAATCTTGAACTTTTTCTCGAGCAACTATTACCTCATCTTCAGAATAAGTTGGCAAAATTATCTTCAATCGTGAGTTAGAGTGCAGCTGAATTTCTTTTATTGATGCTAACGGAATAATAAATTTTCGGCTAATTCGATAATTTTTTTTTGGGTCTAATTCCTCCTCCAACAACTCTAATGTGCTATCAATTAAATAATTTCGATTATCAAAACTATGAATATAAGTGCCTTTATTTTCGCTAAAAAAACATTCTATTTCCTCAATAGAAATTACTTTTAAGGACTGCCCTATTTTGACCGTAAATCTATTTTTATAAACTTTGTCAAATGGGTTTTGGAGCATTTTTTTTATCTGTTCAAAATCAAAATTCATCACATTTTCTTGCTTCGGAAAATTGGTTTTAAATTTTGAAACTGCAGTTTCTAAATCATCCTCATCAAATGGTTTCAAAAGATAATCAATCGAATTCAATTTGAAGGCTTTTAATGCATATTCATCAAAAGCAGTTGTGAAAATTATGGCACTTTTTATGGGCGACTTTTTCTTATTAAAATACTCGAAAATTTCAAAAGATAAACCGTCAGAAAGTTGAATATCAAGAAAAATTAAATCGGGCTGATTATAAGCTTCAAACCATTCTATTGCCTCTGCAACCGAGTGTAGCATTGTATCAACTTTGATGTTGATTTTTTCGAGTTTTCGTTGCAACAATCGGGCTGCTGGTTTTTCGTCTTCGATGATTATTGTAGTCATTTTTAGGTGTTGGTTGATGGCTATTGGTTTAATTTTGAAACAAATTTAGCAAACCTTAATTGATAAGGCAGATTTAACTAGCAAATGCAAGTTTATGGTTGATAAATTTATAAAAAATAGTTACTGGTTTTTCAAAGTTTAAATTTTTCTTTTTCCATCAATTCTTTTATTTTTCGTTCTTCCCAATTATTGCCAAGAATCCATAAGGGCATAAATATTGCCAGACCGTGTGCCAATAATCCAACACCCCACGAAATGGCCGTTGCAAAATTTTTCCATTGAAAATAACCTTCACCTGGATCCAAATGTTGAATATTGGCAATGAAAATCATTATATTGATGACAACATATACAGAAGCGTGAATATAAAAGCCTTTTATCTTTTTAACCCGTTTTAATGCTTCTTGATATTTATTATCATTTTCTAAACTATTTTCCATAATTATAAATATTGATTGGTTTGTGTTTCTTTGTTCATTATTTCATTTATCTTCTTTTCTTCCCACGATTTTGAATAACCAAAAACGCTTAAACCGTGAAAAGTTAAACCCATTCCCCAACCTAACATTGGAAAGAAAAACCACAAAAATCTTGAATCTGTTGTAAAATTAATAAAAGCTAAAATCGGAATTACCGTGCAATATGCCGTTAAATTGCCATAAAATCCTTTCAATTCTTCTACCCTTTTTTTGGCTCGATAATAAGCATTATTTTCTGTATAATTGTTTTGTGTTTCCATGATTGAAATTTGTTTTGTTAATATTGGAATTTTTACTATATATGTTTTTTCTGTTTGTTCTATCAAAACTTTTCGTTTAGTAATGATGGCATAACGGTTTATAATATTTTGTAAACCAACACCTTGCCTGTCATTCAATCCTTCTTTTTTTTGTAGATTGTTTTCAATACATAAATAATTTTTATCGATATAAATTTTAATTTGCAATGGTTTATTTTCAGAAATCAGATTGTGTTTTACTGTATTTTCTAATAATAATTGTAATGATAATGGTACAACTTTTGCCTCCGTCAATGTAATTGCTAGGCACGAAGCTATCTCTTCCTCATTAATTTCATAAATCAAACTATTTTCGAACCTCATTTTAAGTAGGTTCATATAAGTTTTTGCAAAATTCAACTCTTCATTCAATAAGATGAGTTCTTTATCCTTTTGTTCTAAAACATATCGATAAATTTTTGATAATGAAGTTGTGAATTTTTGAGCATTTTCTGGATTTTCTTCAATTAATGAACTCAAAACATTTAAACTATTAAAAAGAAAGTGAGGATCTATTTGATTTTTTAGACTTACAAACTTTGCATTTGCAGTTCCTGCAATAATTTTTTGTTCT